>CAZZDW010000020.1:0-41643 GCA_964652945.1 uncultured Phycisphaeraceae bacterium | reverse complement strand
CAGCCAGTACGCCGAGAAGTTGCCCGCGACGAGGCCCGAGAGGATGTTGAGCGACGCCCCGCCCTGTTCGGAGGAGGTCACGACCTCGCGGACGTGCCGGCTCTCGGTGGAGGTGAAGATCTTGACCAGCTCGGGGATGATCGCGCCCGCGGCGGTGCCGCAGGAGATGATCGTCGCCAGCTTCCACCACAGGTCGGTGTGCCCGTAGATGTCGGGGATGATGAGGAACGAGGCGATGTAGGTGAGGACGACCGAGACGACCGAGGTGAGGATGACCAGCTTGGTCAGCGGCTTCTCGAAGTTCATGTGGTCGGCGCTCGAGTAGAACGACTTGGCCAGCAGCTCGTTGAGGAGGTACGAGACGCCCGAGGCCAGCACCATCAGGATGCGCATCACGAAGAGCCACACGAGCAGCTGGACCTGCACGTGGCGGGCGGCCTCTTCCTGCCCGGCGCCGAAGGCGTGGGGCACGGCGAGCATGACGAAGACGATCAGGGCCACGCCCGTGACGCCGTAGGTCTCAAAGCCGTCGGCCGAGGGGCCGACCGAGTCGCCGGCGTTGTCGCCCACGCAGTCGGCGATCACGCCGGGGTTGCGGGCGTCGTCTTCCTTGATCTTGAAGACGATCTTCATGAGGTCCGAGCCGATGTCGGCGATCTTGGTGAAGATGCCGCCGGCGATGCGCAGCGCCGCCGCCCCAAGCGACTCGCCGATCGCAAAGCCGATCAGGCACGATCCGGCCAGGTCGCTCGGCAGGATGAGCAGGATCAGCAGCATGATGGTCAGCTCGACGCTGATGAGCATCATGCCGATCGACATGCCGGCCTTGAGCGGGATCGCGTAGCACGGGAACGGCTTGCCCTTGAGCGAGGCGAAGGCCGTCCGCGAGTTGGCGAACGTGTTGACGCGGATGCCGAACCACGCGACCAGGTACGAGCCGGCCATGCCGACCAGGGCGAAGGCGATGATGAGGGCGACGCGGTCCCACCCGAAGCCGAAGACGTCGGCCCCGGTCGCGGGGTCGACGGTGTGGGCGAACTTCTTGAAGTACACCAGCACGACGGTCCCGATGAAGGCGAACAGCAGCAGAAGGAACTTGCCCTGCTGGATCATGTACGCCTTGCAGGTGGTGTAGATCAGCTCGGAGACGTCCCTCATGGACTTGTGGACGGGCAGGTTCTTGAGCTGGACGAAGATCGTGCCGCCGAAGAGCAGGCCCAGGACGCAGACGGCAAAGCCGGTCAGCAGCAGCGTGTGCCCGCCGATGGACTCGCCGAGGAACTTGACCTCGTTGAGGTCGGGGATGACGAGGTTGGCCTCGCCGCCCGGCGCGTGGGCGGTGTGCCCGTGCGAGGGGAGGTCGACCTCGGCGATCGCCCCGGCCGCGTGGGTCGGGCGGGCGGTCTGGGCCATCACATCGGGGGAGCTGGAGGGCGCGTCAGCCGGTGTCTGGGCCGAAACGGACGCGAGTGAGACCATCATCGCCGCGGCGGCCGCGACTACCGGCAGCACACGGCGGAACAATCCAAAAACGTGATCCGTCGCCAAGCGAAAACTCCTTCTGCTAGAACCCAAGCCAACGCCAAGATGGCAGAGACGGCAATATGAAGGCAGGATGCCCGATTTGTCAAGAGCGGAAACTGGAAGGAAGCCGCGGCCCGCGCACAGAATGGGACGACGAGCAACGAAGGGGGCACGCACGCCGTGTCGGCCGGGCCGAATGTCCCCGAAAATAAAGCCGGGCAGACGCTTTCACGTCTGCCCGAAACAGATGCTCATCGATGGCCGATCAGGAGCGGGGCCCGCCGCCGCGCGGCCCGGCGGCCGTGCCCTTGGACCGACCCGTCTTCGGGCCCGTCGGCATGCTCTCACGCATGCGCTTGGCGATCGCCTTCCGCCCGTCGCGGCGCTTCCGCTCCGAGGGCTTCTCGTACCGCTCGCGGCGTTTGATATCCTTGGTCAGGCCTTCCTTCTCGCACAGCTTCTTAAACCGCCGGAGCATGACCTCCGCCGACTCGCCGCTGCGTGCTTTGATCCGAATCGCCATACTACCTCTCTAAAGGGGGCTCCCCAGGAGCCGGAAATCGGGTAAAACTGCGGGGCTCCAAGTAAAGCCTTCGGTCGGCTCCGAATCAAGCGACGCGCTGCGAGACGGGTCGTGCCGCCTCGATTCCTCAGCGGCCTTATCTGAAAGGATTATGTATGGACAGGGTCTATCACTGGCGGGTCGTGGTCGGGGGGCTTTTCCTCTCGGTGGGGCTCGTCGGCTGCGCCAAGCCCACGCTGGGCTACCAGGGGAAGGACCGGGTCTTGGCGACGTACTCGATGCCGAAGCTCAAGACCGAGCTGCCCCCCGAGGTGAGCGTGGAGGCGGTGACGGCCGCCGCCGAGAGCGTCCTGCTCGCCCGCGGCTACACGATCACCACCACCCGCCACGACGCCGAGAAGGGGCGCGTCGTGGGCCGGTCCCCGGCCGACACCGGCTGGACGGGCGCCGATCAGACGGCCATCCGTGCGTATGTCACGGGCGCGGGGACGGGCGTGACGATCGAGGTCGAGCCGTGGGGCGACGAGATGGCCAGCCGGGCGCTGCTCGATGCGCTTTTGGCGAGGCTGGGGCGGTGAGCATCCGAGAACGCGGAGGAGCGGAGTGCGGCGGAGGCGCGGAGAAAAACAGAAAAGACCTTTGAACACAGAGGTCACGGAGTACCCGGAGAAGACATTCAAGCCAATGCATTGAATAGCGATTGGGTGTTCTTCGAGTTCTCTGAAATCATTGTCTCTAAATTCAGAACATTGTATTTCTCCGTGACCTCTGACCTTCGTGTTCAATTCATGCCTTTTCTCCGCGGCTCCGCTTTACTCCGCTTCTCCGCGTTCTCCGAAAATAAAAACCTCCCGCTTGCGGGAGGCTGTATGTTCGATTCTGGTATTGATGGAAGGGAAAAAGGGGAGGGGGGGGGCTTAGCCGAGGAGCTGCAGCACCGACTGCGACTGCTGGTTGGCCAGGGCGAGGACGGACGTGCCGGCCGAGACGAGCACCTGGGCCCGGGCCAGCGCCGAGGTTTCCTCGGCGAAGTCGGCGTCGCGGATGCGGCTCTCGCTGGCGGTCAGGTTCTCGACGGCGATCTGCAGCGACCGGGTGTTGGTCTGCAGCGTGTTCTTCTCGAACGCGCCCAGCCGGCCGCGGATGAGCGAGACCTCGTCGATGGCGGTGGCGAGGATCTTGGAGGCGTTCTCGAAGTTCTTGGAGTTGAGGTCGTTGTCGCCGCCGGACTTGACGGAGGAGAGGAACTGGAGCGTGCCGTCGAGGAGCGTGCCGCCCAGGCGTGAGGCCGCGACGGACTGGACGCCGATGTTGGTTTGTTGCGAGACGTTGACGTCGCCTCCGAGCTGGTAGAGGGCGCCGCCGCCGGTGATGTCGAAGGTGGTGCTGGCCCCGTTGGTGGTGGCGAAGTCCTCGTTGAGCTGGAGCTCCAGCGAGAGGGAGGTGTTGTTCTGCAGGGAGATCTTGAGTCCCTTGCCGGAGGCGATCGCGCCGTTGACGATGGCCTGGACGTTCTTGCCCTCGTCGCGGTTGGACGCGCTGAGCTGCGAGACGACCGAGGAGTTGGAGAAGGAGAAGGTCGAGGGGACCGCGGCGTTGTTGGCCAGCAGCTGCGGGTGGAAGAACCCCCCGTCGTCCGGCCCGCCGAGGCGTTTGACGGAGACGAACGCGTCCGAGCCGTAAGCGGTGGAGAAGAAGCGGACGCCCGAGGTGACGTCCAGCGGGTTGATCAGCTCGGCCTCGATGCCGGTGGAGTTGGTGAAGTTGTTGATCGCGGCGACGACGCGGCTGAGCGACGTGCCCGAGAGGACGTCGATGACCTGGACGCCCAGGGGCCCGGCGATCTCGAGCGTCGAGGACGAGAGGAACGTGCCCGTCGAGCCCGAGAGGTAGAGGCTGGCGGTCTGGGCCGAGGAGATGACCTCGACGTCGACCTGGATGGAGTCCTGCCCGGCGAAGTTGGCGCCGAAGATGGTGGCCTTGGAGATGTCGGTGGAGGCCAGGCCCGAGAGGACGTAGTCGAGCTCGCCGTTGAGCAGCTTGAGGCCGCCGAAGGACGTGGTGTTCGAGATACGCGTGATGGAGTCGATCGCCGAGTCGATCTGCAGCTGGTTGGCGGCGCGTTCCTCGTCGGAGAGGGCGCCGGTGTTGGCGGCCTCGATGATGAGGGCCTTGATCGAGCTGAGCAGGTCCGAGACCTCGTTGAGCGCGCCCTCCGTGGTCGCGATCACCGACGAGGCCCTCTCGGAGTTGTCGACGGCCTGGTTGATGCCCGAGATCTCCGAGCGCAGCCGCTCGGAGATGATCAGCCCGGCGGGGTTGTCCGCGCCGCGGTTGATCTTCAGGCCTGTTGAGAGTCGCTGGAGCCGTACTTCGAGGTCTTCGTTGGCTCGCGCGAGGTTCGCCCTGGCCAAAAGGCTGGGGACGTTGGAGTTGATCCTAGCCATGACAATCCTCCGTGATTGAGGCTGGGTTCGTTCTCAGCGTCGGTCCCGCGGTGTTTCCTGGGCGGGTGTGGTCCGAGGCTGGTGCTGACTCGTGATGCTCCGTTTGGGAATGGAACATGGCACACGCTTGTCCGGTGAAAAGGCCGGACGACAAAGACACGGCCGCGGACTCAGGCCGACCTGGCCCTCCGCGTCTCGGCCTCCGGCGGCTTGCCGGAGGACGCGGACGGGGAGGGAGATGACGATGGGAGAGGGGCGTGCGCCCCCGACGAGAGGCTCCCGCGGATCCGGTTTCGGGTGGGCCCGGGGGAGATGTTCTGGGCGGACGCCGTGCGAAGAAGGTCGGTGTCCGCGTCGCTCAGACGCGAGGCACGCTCGTTCTCCGTCTTGATGGCTTCGTACACCTCCTTGCGGTGCACGGCGATCCGGGTCGGCGCGGTGATCCCGAGGCGGACTTTGTCGCCCCGGATGTCGACGACGGTGATCTCGATGTCGTCGCCGATCATGATCGTTTCGTCGCGCTGACGGGAGAGGACCAGCATTGATCGGCTCCTTCCTCGGCTCGATCAGACGATTGAGGGAATGGGTACACAGATGCCGGGCGGTCTTCCCTGACCGGCCCGAAGGGGAAGGCAAACACGAACACAAAGGGGTGCTCGACTCGGGTTGTCGGCGTCGCGGAAACAGCCGCTGTACGCCCGGGTAGACGCCGCGGTGGCGGGTTACGCCGACATCGCGCGCTGCGCCGTCTGCTGCGTCTGCACGTTCACCAGCGCGTGGCGCGTGGTCCACTTCTTCTCCGCCAGGACGAACTGCTCGGCGTTCTTGGTGACCGTGTTGATCACCAGGGGGCCCTGCAGGTTGCCCGTCAGGGCCGAGTCGACCTTGTTGACGATGACGAAGACCTGCGCGTCTTCGAGCCGGGCCAGCCCCAGGTCCTCCATCTGCTCGGCGCGGATCGGCACCGAGTAATCGGGGATGAAGAACGACGGGTCCGTCACGACAAAGGCGAGCGCGGGGTCGTCCAGCGACTGCAGCCAGAAGAAGCACGCCTCGTCCGACGGCTCCAGCAGGCAGTAGCGCGTGTGCCCGGGGAACCCGAGCAGCCCTTTGGGGAACGTGATCACGCGGTCTTCCGCGATCTCCACCGTCCCGAATCTTGTCGTCCGCACGTGCATCGGTGCGCTCCGAATCTCGGCCCTGGGTCTCCGATCCCGTCTTGCACGCCCGGTACGAACCGTGCGCCAAGCGACCTCCTGTCTGATCCCCATCCGCGGCCGAAGCGGGTGGGGGGGCGGGGCATGGTCTGTCAAACCGCCTCCCTGAGCGCTAGCTCAGAAAGTCGAGCAGGGACAGGCTCGTCGCCTGCGACCCCACGGTGTACGCCGCCTGGAGCTGCGTGCGGAGCTGGCTGTAGCGGATCGACGCGTCCGCGTAGTCCAGGTCCTGAAGCTGTCCTCTGACCTGCTCTTCGAGCACCTTCTGATCCTCGAGCCGATGCGTCTGGAGCTCCACCCGCTGGGAATACACGCCGACGAGGGCGCGGGCGCTGGCGATCCGGTCGACAATCGACTCCAGGTGTTCCCCAGCAAGCGTGATGCCAGAACTGTCGTCGTTGCGCAGGGCGTCGCGGAGGTCCATCAGCGACGTAAAAAGGTTGTCGACGCGCACGGTTGCGCGGTCCTGCGCAAGAAATACCTGGTTGGCCACGTCGTACGCGCCGTTGAGCAGCCCGAGGTCCTCGGCCGCGGCGGAGTTGTTCGCCTTGGCCACGTTGATCGCTCCGAGCCCGAGCAGGTCGTTGAAGGCGATGCCGTTGGCGTCGTCGGTCAGCCCGGCCGAGAACGAGCCCGCGGCGATGTCGCCGTTGGTGACCGCCGTCGCGGCCTCGGCGTTGATCCGCGCGATGATCGTCTGCACCGTATCCAGATCCTGCGGCCTGAGATCCACCCCGAACGAGCTGCCGTCCCCCAGCGTGATCGTGAAGTCCACGTTCTTGGCGGGGTCGATCAGCCCGGTCACGGGGTCGGCGACGTTGTCGACGATCCGCACGCCCCGGCCGCTGTTGAAATCCGACCCGGCGGTGCTCGCCGAGAAGGACCGCACGCCCAGCAGCGTCGCGGTGTCGACGCCCCCGGCGACTTCCTCAATGGTTAAGCCGGGGCCGGCGATCTCGTTGACGATGTCGATGGCGGTCCCGTCGTCGTTGATCTTGACCCGCACGCCGGGGACGGCCGTCTGGATCAGGCTCTGGAGGTCGCCGATGGTCTGGGCCGAGGAGAGGTCGACGACGGTGCTCGACGAGTTGGAGCCGCGTGTGAACTTGAAGCGGATCGAGTCGAGGGGCAGGCTCCCGGCGACGCCCGGCAGTGAAGACAGCGGCGTCAGCAGCGTGAGCTTCGGATCCAGGTCCGAGCCGTTGGAAAGGGTGTCCTCGAACGGTGCGGCGGTGAGGCCGAGGTCCTGCGCGGTCACGCCGCTGCCGACGTCCGTGAAGACGAGCTGCGGGTCGGGCGGACCGGGCGGGATCGGTGCGGGGACGACGTCGATGGAGAGCGCGCCGTTGGCGAACGACACGCCGCCCGGCCCGAGGATGGTGACGCCGTTGTCGGTCTCGTACTGCTGGATGGCGCTGGTGAGCCGGTCGGCGATGTCCTGGGCGGTGTCGGCGCCGCTGAGGTCGACCTCGGCCGACGGGCCGCCGTCGAAGGAGAAGCTGATGACGCCGAGCGTGACGCCCTGGCCGCGGGCCCCGCGGATGTCGGAGACGCGGGTCGCGCCGGTGAGATTGGGCGAGAGGTCGGCGGTGGATTCGAGCCGCACGGAGGTCTCGCCGAGGACGGAGCCCCCGAGCGTGACGGGGATCTGCTCGGCCGAGCCGAGGTCGAGGTAGAGCCCGTCGCCCTGGGCGACGTAGCGGTACCCGCCGCCGGCGACATTGACCTCTTCGATGGGGGGCTTGCCGGGGGTCGAGCCGCCGAAGATGTGGACGTTGTTGGTCTGGCGGTTGGCCAGCGTGAGGACCTGGCGGAGCATCTCGTCGATGACGACGGCCTGGCTCTGCCGCGTCGCCGCGTCGGAGGTGACGCCGATCTGCGAGGAGGCGATGGACTTGGCCTCGAGGACCAGGTCGGAGGTGTCGCCGAGGGAGGAGTCGAGGTAGTCGAGGTTGTTCTGGGCCGACGAGAGGTTGCGAAGGCGCTGATCGAGGCGTTCGAGGCGGTCCTGGATGACCGCGATCGAGGTGGCCCGCACCGAGTCGTCGCTGGGGCGGCTGATCTTTTTGCCCGAGGCCATCTGGGCCGTCAGGTTGAGCAGGTCGATGTTGGTGCGCGTCGTGCCGCCCAGCACGATGTTCCCGGCAAGAAGTGCCGGCACCCGCGCAAGATTGGAAGGGATCGCAGACATCGGATGTGCTCAGAAAGCCTTACGCAAGCGGTATGCCGAGAACTGAGAACGCGGAGAAGCGGAGAACGACATTTCGAACACGGAGGTCACCGAGTAGCACGGAGATATGCACGTCGAGTGTTTCTTCATTCTCCGTGATCCTCCGTGACCTCTGTGTTTAAAAAAGGTTTGAACTCCGCATCTCCGCCTACCTCTGCTTCTCCGCGTTCTCAGACCAAGCCCAGCAGCACCTGCGTCAGCTCGTTGATGGTCGAGATGAACCGGGCGGCTCCCTGGTATTGCTGTTGTTGTTGAATGAGGTTGATGGTCTCTTCGTCGGTGGAGACGCCGCTGAGGGCCTGGCGCTGCGCGTCGAGGTTCTCGCGGACGAGCGTGGTCGCGTCGGCCCGCGTCTTGGCCCCGTCGGTGCGGAGGCCGACGTTCTGCACGGCGTCGAGCCAGAAGCCGCGGATCGACTGCCCGTCGAGGGTGTCGTTCTTGAGGTCCTGCAGGTCCGTGACGGCGAGCGACGCCGCGTTGTCCACCCGCTCGCCGCCGACCATCTGCCCGGTGTTGAGCGTCTCCGGCTTGTCTTGCAGCGCCTGGCGGACGCCGATGTCCCGCGCGTTCTTGCCGGTGAAATACGTGTTGATCCCCAGGACGGCCAGCGCCCCCGAGGTGTCCTCGGAGAAGGAGAACTCGTACCCCGTCTGCGCGGTGATCGAGATCGTGCCGTCGGGCTTGACGGTCGCGGTCAGGTTGTTGACGCCGCTAATGTCCGCGGCGATCGACGCCACCGACGAATCGTCGTCGAAGCCCGCCGCCCCGGTGTTGTCGAGCCCATCGAGGTCGACGTCGATGCGGACCGTCTCGGTCGCGCCGGTCGCCGAGTTCTTCACGGTGATGAGGAACCCGCCGTTGGCCGCCGAGAAGGGCAGGTCGGAGAATGTCGTGTTTTCCGGGTCGTTAAGCGCCCGCGTCGTGTCGGCCGAGGTGACCTTCTGCGTGCCGGTGATCTCCTTGAGCGTCTGCGAGGAGTACCCCTGCGAGTGGATGCGGTTGACCTGGAAGATCAGCTCCCCGGCGAGGCGGTCGAGCTGCTCGATCGTGCCGTCGACGGCGTCGTCGCGCTGGTCGACGAGCCCGCCGATCTTGCCCCCCACGTCGAGGAGCTGCTCGTGGTCTTCCTTGACGCGGACGACGATCTCGACGCCGTCGGTCGCGGAGCGCTTCTCCACCTCCAGCCCGCGGCTCTTGGAGCCGAGCACGATCGGCGTCGAGCCGACCAGCACGTCGATCATCCCCGACGGCTGCTCGATCGTGGTCACGTCGAGATACTGCGAGAGCTCGGTGACGAGCTGGTCGCGCTGGTCGCGGAGGCTGTTGGCCTTGCCGATGCCCCCCTCGGCCTGCACGATCGCCTTGTTCACGTCGGCGATCTGCGTGAGAAGCTGGTCGGCCCGGTTGACGGCGGAGGTGATCTGGTCGTCGATCTGCGAGCGGATGTCGCCGAGGTCGTCGCGGAGCGTGCTGAGCGTCGCCGCGAGGGTGACGCCCTCGCGCACGACCAATGCCTTGGCGCCGTCGGCCTCGGGGCTCGAGGCCAGCTCGGACCAGGCGTTAAAGAAGGACGAAAAGCCGGAGGAGAGGTCCTGGTCGGTCAGCTCGTTGAGCGTCGATTCGACCTGGGAGAGGATGTCGAGGGTGACGCTCGCCTTGGCCTCGTCGGAGACGCCGGCCCAGACGCGGTCCTGCAGCGTCTGGTCGATCTGGCGGGTGATGCCGAGGGTCTGCACGCCGCGGCCGACGAAGAACGAGCCCTCGCGTGTGTCGCCGAGGGGGGCGAGCTGGGTGGTCTGCCGCGAGTAGCCGGGCGTGGTGGCGTTGGCCAGGTTGTTGCCGGTGACCTGGATCGCCAGCTGGCTGGCGGTCAGCGCGCTTCGGCCGATCTGGAGGGAGGACGTCAGGCCCATGAGAAGCTCGGGTGTTGGTTGCAGTCAGTCGGGTTCCGGGTTCCGGGTTCCGGGGTTCGGGGTTCGGGGTTCGGGTAAGAGACAAGAATCGCTTGTGTACGAGACGCGAAGCGTGAGCGAGCGTCTATATCTTCTTCGTATGCCTTAGCCGTTCGTGTCTGAGTGCGTTCCTAAGAACGAATATCGAAAGACGACGCGACCGGTCCGCGTTTATCGAGCGTCCCGCCGCGTGCGTAGGTGCCGGAGGAGGACAGCCGCTGGGCGACCTGGCCCATGATGGCGTCGAGGTGGGTGGCGACGGCTTCGGCCGCGACGCGGATCGACCGCTGCTCGTGGCCGAGGCGTTCGATGAGCGTGCGGAGCTTCATCGCCGCCCCGCTGAGGCGTGAGCGGGCCGGCTCGTTGAGCGTCGCCGCGATCGCCGAGAGGGTGATGGGGGGGGCAGAAGCAGCAGAAACGCCCTGCTTGCCCGCGGTTTTCATTGCAGAAGCGGGGGGCGCAAAGCCCATCGCGGCGACCAGCGCCGCCCGCGCCCGCTCCAGCTCGGCGACCTTCTGGACGGCCTCGTTCTGCTCGACGATCACCTCGTGCATCTCCAGCACGTCGGCCGTCGCGATCGCGGCCTTGTGCCGCTCGGCAAGCCCCAGCAGCTTCTCGTGCTGCACCGTCAGCGCGGTCAGCAGCCCCTCCAGGGCGACGACCTTCTCATCCGGCTTCTCGGCTCGGGTGTTCTGCGTTCGTAACGGCGTATGCGGGTGGTGCGACGGCATTGTGTGCTCCGGCCGTGGCACAGGCGTTCGGGGGGGCGCCTGTGTCGGTGACTCCAGTGATCATGCACAGGCGGGACGCCTGGGCCACAGCTCACCGCGATCGTTCTTCAGCAAGTCGGCTGCCAACCGGTCGACCAGCGGGACGTTCGACGCCTTGACGATCCGCTGCGAGAGCACGGCGTCGTGCATCGACTGGAACTGCTTCTCGCCGTCGGTTGGGCCGAACGGTTCGGCCGCGTGGTTGCTCTCGCGGAGCTGCTTGAGGATCGGCTGCACGAACGTGACGGCGACCAGTTCCTGCGCCGCCTCGCGGGCCTGCTTCGTGGGGTCGTCGTCCTTGGCCGTCGACCATCGCCCCAGCACCTTCGCAAAGTCCGCGGCGTCGCTCTCACGATTCGTATCGATCCCTTGAAACGATGCCATCGCCCCCGCGGCCGATGCTCGCTCAGAAAAAAGGGATGTCAGAGACGTTTCCATACTTGTTTTTCATCACAGAGGCACAGAGATCACAGAGGCCACAGAGATAGAAATGAATGAGTTCCAATCTCTTTCAATGTCTTTCCTCTGTGTTCTCTGTGCCCTCTGTGTCTCTGTGGTAAAACTTGGCTTTCGAATACCAGAACTTACCGATCACTCTCTGACCAGCCGTGCGTACAAACGCCCGGCCTTGTGGATCTCTTCGAGCAGGGCGACCTGGTCCTCGAAGGGCACGTTGAGGGCCCGCAGCGCGTCGAGCAGGTCCTGGATGCGCGCCTTTTCGCTCTGCCGCGCGGTGGTGCCGAGTTCGGCGAACTCATCGCGGATGAACGCCGGGTTCTCCGGCGTGATCGGCCTGGGCGGCTCAACCAGCGAGACCTGCAGCCGCTCCGAGCCGACCGTCACCGCCGAGATCTCCACGTCGCCGGTGATGACGATGAGGTTGCGCTCGGTGTTGATGACGACCTGGGCCGGCAGGTCCAGCAGGTCCGGCGAGAAGGGCTTGGTGAGGATCGACGCGAGGAAGTTCGTCGGGTCGGCCCGCTCCTCCGGCGGGATGACCACGCGCACCGTCGTGTCGTCCACCGCGTACGCGACGGATGGCACGGGGTTGTCGGGTTCTTCGAGGTTGGCCCGCAGGCCGTTGATCTCCGCCGCCAGCACGCGCGTCGTCGAGAACGAGCGGTAGTACGGGCGGACGATGAGGTCGACGGCTTCGCGGGAGATCTTCTTGCGCACCGGGCGGGCCATTTGTGCGCCGCCGCGGATCACGCCGCTGGTGGTGATGCCGGGGTCTTCGAGCTGCACCGAGCCCATGGCGAAGGCGTAGATGTCGGGGTTGTCGGGGCGGATCTCGGTGAGGGGGCAGATGATGAGCCGGCCGCCCTTGAGCGATTTGGCCGAGAAGGCCGCGCTGACGCGGACGTCGAGCTTGTCGTCCTCGCGGGCGCCGCTCTCGGGGACGACGCAGTCGACCCACACGATCGCGGCCGACTTGGCCTTGCCGAGAGCCGCCAGATCGGGGATCGGGTTGCCCGAGCGTTCATACAACGCGGCGAGGGGCTGCGCGACGGCCAGCTCGCCGCCGGAGTCGCCCGTGCCGTTGAGCCCGATGACGATCCCCATGCCGCGCAGGGGAAACTCGCCCTGTCCGCCGATGCGGGTGATGTCCTGAATGGAGATCGACGTCACCGTCCGCTGCGGCCGACCGACCGAGGTGTACCCGCCCGAACCGCCGGCGAGATTCGGCTGCGCAAAGCCCGCGTGCGCGGCAAGGAGCAGGACCACCAGCGCCCACGCCGCCCGTCTCCCCCAACGTTGAACAACCGCTCGGCTCATCGCCCGTGTCTACGCAAAGCGTGTGCCGGACGGGTTTGGTCAAAAGAGGGACGGGGCGACACGCCCCGTCTCGCTTGGGCGCTGCACCAGAGCAACGAAACAAAAAAACTGGAGAAAAAGAGGCTGGTTCACGCTTCGCGTCTCATACAAGGGCGAACTTGACGAGAACTCAGAAGTTGAAGATCGCCTCCAGCACCCGCGGGATCAGCCCCTTCTCGCCGGCCTTCTTCACCTGCCCGGTGTGCTCGATTTTCAGGTCAAAGTCGGCCAGTTGCGACGACTCGACCGTGTTGTTCTTGGTGATGTCCTCCTGACGGCAGACCCCCGAGAGGATCATCGTCGAGGTCTCCTCGTCCGACTGGATCGACTCGCGGGCCTCCAGCACGAGCGTGCCGTTGGGCTTGACGTCGAGGATCGTCGCGGTGATGCGGGTCTGCACCTTGTCCTTGCGTTCGGCCTTGCCGTCGCCCTCAAACTTGCTGTCGGAGGTCAGGTCCAACGCGGCGGGGCTGTTGTTGTCGCCGGCGACGAGCTGGGCCTGCAGCAGGTTGCGGATCGACGGGAACTTGGCCAGCTCGGCGCTGATGTCGTACTTCTTCTCGGTGTCGAGCGACTGCTCGAACGACTGCACGCTGGTCTTGTTGATGATCACCTCGACCAGGTCGTGCTTCTGATATACCCGCGGCGGGGGCGGCGTGACGGCCGTCAGGCTCGCCCGCTGCACCGAGGTCTGCGGCTGCGCGGCCCCCACCACCGCGACCGGCGCGGGGGCCGGCAACTGATCCGAGAGCGACTGCGCCTGAACACTCGCCGACAGGGAAACGCCGCACACGGCGGCTATCGAGCAACGGGTGAATGTCATCGAGCGCATCGGAGCTTCCTTCCGGGAATCATTTGGCCTTTGGCCCTGTGCTATTTGGCGATTTGTTCCCCGCCCACCAGCATGACGGCCCGGCCCTTGCCGCTCATGCGGGCGAAGAACGACCCGTCGCCGCCGTCGATCTTCAGTTCGGCGATCTCCCCCTCGCGGACGGTTCCCACGGCCCGCGCTCTGACCTTGACGACCAATCGGCCGGAGAGGCAGTCGACGTAGACGATCTCGCCGCGTTTGGCCGCGATGGGCGACTCCACGTCGCCCGTCTCGATCATCTGCCCGGCCTCGAGCCGAGTCCGCGCGACCGAGCCGATCGCCTGCTCCCGCGTCGCCGGCGGACGTGACGACGGGGCAACCCATTGCGTTCTTTGGCTGATGACCGACGGCGTGATCTCGACGCCGCGGTCGACGCCGGTGAGCATGACGACGGTCTCCATCTTGACCAGCACGTCGGTCGAGACGGTGCGTTCGTCGACGAGCGTGTCGCCGTCGAAGAGCGTGACGCGGATGGGGATGCGCTGGGAGAGGGCCGAGGCCGTGGGCACGGCCAGCACGCGCAGGCCCGCGGTCGATCGGTTGAGCAGGGTGTCGTCGCGGTCGTTGAACGAGACGCGCAGCTCGCTGGGCGTGACCTGCAGCATCTGCGCCAGCCGCGCAAGGACGACGCCCTTGACGAGACCGTCGCTTGCCGCCGCATTGGACTCTGGCGCTTCGCTCGACACCGACGCCGGCGACACAGCGGAGGGGCGGTCTGCAAACCCGGCCAGCCCTATGAACCGCACGGCGCACGACGGCCCGGCCATGATGATCGTCGCGGGCGCGATCCCGGCCTGCTCCGCCGCCTCCTTCACCCTCGACGGGGACACCTCCACCCACGTCGCGCCCTCCGGCGTTTCTTTCTCCGGGTCGGCCACGAGTACCAGATCCGCGACCGTCTCGGCGTTGTCGCCGCTCACCTCGGCCACGTCACGGACATGGATCGCCCCGCCCCGCGGCACCCGCGCGGCCACCTTCATCGCCACGCGCGTCTGCCCCCACGCCGTCATCGGCAGGAGCATCACGCAGAGGATGGCAACGAACCACCGAGTCATCATCGCTCCTGCACAGTTCGGACGCTTGGTCTTACCACAGAGACACAGAGTTCACAGAGGAGCACAGAGAAAGACACCAAGACATACCGAGAAACATTTTTGCGTTTCTCCGTGTACTCCGTGACCTCCGTGTTCACACGCTTTTTTCGTCTCTGTGAGCTCTGTGTCCTCTGTGCCTCTGTGGTCAATCAAGACGAACGGAAACGGATGACGTAATCAATCATGCGGCTTAGTCCACGTTACTGCTTCAACTGCGCCACCGCCCTCAGCACCTGGTCGGCCGTGCGGATCGTCTGCGAGTTCATCTCGTAGGCCCGCTGCACGCGGATGAGGTCGATCAGCTCGGTCGTCGGGTCGACGTTGGACGACTCGTAGTAGCCCCCCAGCAGCGTGCCGCGGTTGTCGGTCCCCGGCTCGCCGACCAGCGGCTGACCCGAAGCCCCCGTCTCCACATACAGGTTGTCGCCCGATTGCTTGAGCCCCGCCGGGTTGATGAAGACCGCCGTCTGGATCTGCCCGACCTCCTGCGGCTCGGTGTTCCCCGGCTGCTCCACATACACCCGCCCGTCTGCGGCGATCGAGATCGCCCCCGCATCCGCGGGGATCGTGATGCCGTCGACCAGCCGCCGCCCCGGATCGGCCGCGAGCACCAGCTCGCCGTCGACGTTCCGCGTGAACTGCCCGGCCCGCGTGTACGCGACGCCGTCCGGCGAGATCGACGTCGGCACCTCGACGCGGAAGAAGCCCATGCCCTGCACATACGCGTCCGTCGGCTGCCCCTGGATCGGCGAGCCCTCGTTGAAATCGAGCTGCGTGCCCGTCACCCGCGTGCCCAGGCCGACATACAAGCCCTGCGGCCGCTCCTCGCCGGTGATGTTCCGCACGCCCGGCTGCGCCTTCTCGAGGTACAACAGATCGGCGAAGTTGGCACGGCTGCGCTTAAACCCGGCGGTGTTGACGTTGGCCAGGTTGTTGGCCGTCACGTCCAGGGCCGTGTTGAGCGCCGACATGGCGCTGGCGGAAGATTGCAATGCGATGATGGCCATGGTGAAGAAAGGGCGTAAGGCGTGGGGCGTGAGGCGTCGGTGGCTTGGGTGTGACGGGACGTCGTTCTTCGTGCAATCGCGTGTGTGTCTTATCTGTTCACTGCTGACTGTTCACTGTTCACTACTTATGGCTACGCCACTCGACCCACGCCGGAGATCATCCTCCCCTGGAGTTCGTCCTGGATGCGGATCATGCGGGTGTTGGCCTCGGCGTCGCTGGCCGCTCCGCTGACGGCGAGCATCGCCTTGATCGGATCAACCCCCGATTCCTCGATGTACGACTGCCGAACCTGCGTCCCGCCGCTCCCCCCGACATCGAAGCGGCGGGCCATCGTCGCGGGCGAGGCGGCAAAGAGCGACGAACCTTCTTTATGCAACTGCGAACGGTCCGGCACGTCGACCAGGCCGAGGCGCGCGACGGGCGCGCCGTCCTGCGAGATCGTGCCGTCGGAGGCGATGACGACCTTGGCGTCGGGGGCCAGATGGATGCGCTGCCCCTGCGCGTCCAGCACGGGCAGCCCGTCGGCCGCGGTGACGAGCGTGCCGTCCGAGTTGATCGCCAGCCGTCCGTCGCGGGTGAGCCGCGTGGCGTCGATGGGCTGGCCCGTCGCCGAGGTGCCGGCGGCGCTCTCGACCATCAGGAACCCGTTCCCATCGATCGCGACGTCGAGCGGCCCGCCGGTCTGGCGGTAGCCGGCCTGGGCGAAGCCGGTCTTGTTGGCCACGAGCATGGTCCCCGCGCCGAGCTGCTCGAGCATGGCGTTGGACGGCAGGTTGGGCAGGCCGTCTTCCTCGCGCACGGCCGCGCGGAGCCGGACGTCGGCGTAATCCACCTTGAAGGCCGGCGTGTTGACGTTGGCGAGGTTGTTCGCCGAGACGTCCATGCGGTACATGGAGGTGAACAGCCCCGAGGCGGACATGTAGAGGCCGTAGTTCATGACGGCCTCCGCGCAGAGAAGGGGGGCTGGGTGGGGCGGGCGTCCCGCCCGCCATAAGGGATGCTCAGAGACGATCGATGGGCGGGCGGGACGCCCGCCCCACCCGAAAGAGATTTGATGGCATGAACCGCCGCCGCGGCCCGCGCGATCGAGACCAGCCGGCCCCCTAGGCCCGCATCGGCCCTCAGCCCGAACTCGGCCATGACCGACAGGCCGGCCTCACGATCGTCACACCATGTCGCATCCGTTCTCGGCACGCGCAGAACCTCCGGTCTCAAACCCGAAGATCAACTGGCGTGCCACCCCTTCGCCCCCTTCTCGTGCGTCAATACGGCGTGTGCGGCCCGGCACGCACGAAACCTGCGCACCGGCGTTCGGCATCTCTTGCGCAAGAAAGCTCCGCCGAACCCCGAACCCCGAACCCCGATTACGCCGAGCACGAGCCATGCGGCTTGCCGCAGGGGCAGCACCCGCCGGCGCTCCCTGTACTGCGGCCCAGGAGCGACTGCCCGCCGACTGCTGCTCCGCCGCCCGCCGCGAAGGTCGAGTGCTGGCGGGTGAAGACCCGCCCCTTGCCCTTCGGATCGTCGACCGGCTCGTCGGCCTGAGAACTCGGCCGGAGCAGTTCGAGCACCTCGCCGTCGGCTTCGCAGATGTATTCATACAGCGGCATGAGCGATTATTGTCCCGCCAACGAACAAACCGCGGGGCTTCAGCCCCGCGGCGTTCTTCCGGCTGTTTTCCTGATTTCTCCAGCCACCGACGCCTCACGCCTCACGCCCGACGCCTGCCTTTTCACTCCGCGATCACGTGCTCGGTCTTGGTCAGCGTCCGCTCGACGGCCGTCAGGTGCTTCTCGTACCCCGCCCGGCCCATCAGCCCGAACGTCGCCACCTTGCCCGTTTCCACGGCCGGCTGGTCGTAGGCGTCGATGTTGAGCATCAGCCCGGCGTACGCCGTCACCATCTCCCACAGATAGATGAACTGCCCGACGTGGAACGCATCGACCTTCGGAAACTTCAGCGTGAAGTTCGGGCGCTGGCTCTCGACGAGCGCGTATTCCGTCGCCCGTTTTTCAGCGTTCAAAAGCGACGCCATCGACTTGCCTTCGAGGTACCCGATCGCGTCGACGCCCAGGCCCGTCGGGATGCGCAGGTCGTGGTCCCCAAAGCCGGCGACCTCGATGAGGCAGAAGACCTTGTCGTTCGGCCCTTCGCGGTAGAGCTGCACCTGCGAGTGCTGGTCGGTGGTGCCGAGCGCCTTGATCGGCGTGAACCCGGCGTGCACGACCTCGCCGCGTTTGTCCATCCGTTTGCCCAGCGACTCGGCCCAGAGCTGGCGGAACCAGTCGGCCAGCAGGTACAGGCCGTTGCAATACGGCATCATCACGTGGTTGACCTTCCCCTTCCTCGCCCCCAGTTCGACCAGCAGCGTGGCGATCGTCGCGGCCGGGTTTTTGTGCAGGTCGGCCCGCCGGGTCGGCGCGTCCATCGAGTGAGCGCCGTCCAGCAGCGCGTCGATGTCGATCCCGCACATCGCCGCGGAGAAGAGCCCCACCGGCGACAGCACGCTGAACCGGCCGCCCACGCCGTCGGGCACCGGCAGCGTCGGGTACCCCTCGCTGTCGCAGATCTTCCGCATCGTCCCCTTCGCCGGGTCGGTCACCGCGACGACATGGTCCGCGCCCTTTCGGCCCTTCTTCTTGAGCAGGTCGCGGATCACCATGAACTGGGCGGCCGTCTCGGCCGTCTCGCCGCTCTTGGAGATCACGTTGAAGAGCGTCTTCTCCAGCGTCGGGTCGACGCTCTCGACGTACTTCAGGATGCCGCCGAAATAGGCGGGGTCGACGTTATCCACAACAAAGACCCGCGGCCCGGGCCTTTGCCCGGTCGGCAAGAGGTTGTAGGTCGCGGGGTTGAGCGCCGATTGCAGGGCGATATTGCCGAGGGCCGAGCCGCCGATCCCCATGACGACCAGGTTCTCGACCCGCCCCCCCCCCCTGTGCCGCTCGACGAGCTTTTTTACCTCGGCTACATGCTCTTGCCGCATGGGGTTTTCGTGAAGATTCCGCCAGCGTTCCCAGCCCTGGCCGCGTGAGCCGGTGAGCTGCTGCGTCAGGGCCGCGGCGGCCTGGGCCGCCTCTCCCCCCGTGGCGAGGAGGGCCGCGTCGAGCCCGTGTTCGCCGACCCGGTCCGACAGACAGTTGGCGTATTCGAGTGTGAGCATGGGCACAGGATATCAAGAAACGGGCTCAAGGGTCTTGGGGCAAGGGTCTTGGGTCTTGGTTTGGCCAAGACCCTTGACCCACGATCCAAGACCCCCGCGGCGAACGAGTTGAACGCGAGATCCCTTCGACAAACCATGCACGTTCTTGGTGTCGCCCACTCACCCTCGCCTACCCTCGCCCCATGATTCATCCCTGGCACGACGTGACCCCGGCCGTCAGCGGCGCGGACCTCCCCCGGCACTTCAAGGCCGTCATCGAGATCCCCCGCGGCTCAAACCTCAAGTTCGAGCTCGACAAGGGCTCGGGCATGCTCAAGCTCGACCGCGTCCTCTCCTCGGCCGTCTACTACCCCGCCAACTACGGCTTCATCCCCCAGACCATGGGCGAAGACGACGACCCCCTCGACGTGCTCGTCTACTGCACCGAGGCGATCCCCCCCATGACCATCTGCGAGGCCCGCACCGTCGGCGTCATGACCATGATGGATCACGGCCAGCCCGACCACAAGATCATCGCCGTGCTGCGCCAGGACCCGATCTTCAACGACTACGAGATGGCCAGCAGCTTCCCCAAGCACATCTTCAAGATGCTCAAACGCTTCTTCGAGGACTACAAGATGCTCGAAGGAAAAGAAGTCGCGGTGGACGAGGTGATGCCGGCCGAGCCGGCCGACTCGATCGTCGAAGACGCCCTGGCCCGCTACTCGAAACTCCGCCGGACGGGCGGCATCAAGGGGCTGATTACCTGATTTTGACCGAGAACGCGGAGGAGCGGAGGAAAGCGGAGACGCAGAGAAAGACAGGTTGAACGCGAAGGGCACGAAGGCTCGAAGAGAGCCATAAACACGAGTGCATTTCTTCGAGTCTTCGCGATCTTCGCGTTCACATCATGTCTTTTCTTCGTGACCTCTGTGACCTCCGTGTTCAACTCTTCATCAAGCTCTGCGTTCTCCGCTTTCCTCCGCACCTCCGTGTTCTCCGAAGAATTGCATGACCTCCATGCCGGAACATTCCGCATCGCTCCGCACGCTCATCACCCGCGAGCGGATCGCCGGTCGCATCGAGCAGATGGGCTCCGAGCTGACGGCCGACCTCCGTGCGGCCGGCGCGCGCGACGAAGACCCCGCCTCGCGCGTGGTCCTTGTGCCGATCCTGACCGGCGCGCTCGTCTTCACGGCCGACCTCATCCGCCACGTGCCGATGAAGATGGCCATCCGCCCGATCACCGCCTCGTCCTACCCCGGCAAGGCCACGACGTCCCAGGGCGTCACGATCGCCGGCATGAGCGCCAAAGGCGGCAGCGCCCTCGGCTCTGATTCCTCCGGGTTCCCGACGGATCTGGCCGGGGCGCACGTGGTGATCGTCGACGACATCCTCGACTCGGGGCGGACGCTGGGGCTGGTCCGACGGCTCATCGCCGCCCAGCGCCCGGCGAGCCTGCGCATCGCCGTCCTGCTCAGCAAGACCAAGCCCGCCGGCCGTGACGAGGACGTGACGGCCGAGCACGTCGGCTTCACCATCGACGACGAGTTCGTCGTCGGCTACGGCCTCGACTACGACGGGTATTACCGGAACCTGCCGGAGATCGCGGTGTTGAGGGTCTAAGTACGAGACGCGAGCGGGAGCGAGCGTGTTGTCTTTCTCCGGCACGTTACACGCTCGCTCCCGCTCGCGTCTCGTATGAGGGTGTATGTGACTTCTATTATCCCCCGTGCGCGACACGCTCGAATCCCTGACGTCGCAGGCCGTGCAGGAGCACCGGGCGCTGCCGCGTGACGTGGCGGCCCTGCTGCACGCCGAGGAGCGCATCGCCTGGGTCGGCCGCCCCTCGCCGTGGTGGACGCCGCTGGGCTCGCTGGCGTGGCTGGTCTTCCTCCTCGCCGGCTTCGGCGCCGCCGGGCTTATCTCATGGATCGCTCCCAATCGCTCCTTCGAGATCGTGCTCATCACGCTGGTCGTCACGATCGTTTGGCTGATCTGCCGCGAGGTGATCCGCCTGTGCCGGCTGTACCTGCTGACCGATCGGCGGATGGTCGCCGCGGGGGGCGTCTTCTCGCGGGTGTTTGTCGAAGCGCCCGTCGTGCGGATGCAGTCGGCCGCCGTGCTGCGCACGCTGCTGGAGCGCCTGACCAACTGCGGCAGCGTCGGCCTGTGGACCGCCGCGGGAGGAGGGCCGGACGTCTCCTGGTCGTGGATCGCCGATCCCGAGCCGGTCGCCCGTCTTGTGCGCGACGCCGTCGCGGGCCGTCCGTTGCCGACTCAAAGCCGAGGGGCTGAGCCCCTCGGCTTTCAGCCTGTAGACTCTGCGTCTATGCCTTCGGCCAACGCCATTCCCATCCTCGGCCTCGCGGGCGGCATCGGCGCGGGCAAGAGCGAGGTCGCCAGGGCCTTCGCGTCGCTCGGCTGCGTGGTGATCGATTCGGACGCGCGCGCCAAGGCCGCCCTCGATCGCCCCGACGTCCGCGACACGCTCGTCGAGTGGTGGGGGAGCGAGATCCTCGACGAGCACGGCCGCGTCGTGCGTGCGAAAGTCGCCGAGATCGTCTTCGCCGACCCGGCGCAGCGCACGCGGCTGGAGCAGCTCATCCACCCGATCGTCCGCCAGGACCGCGCGCAGATCATCGACGAGATCGCCGCCGACGACCCGCCGCCCCCCGCGGCGGTCATCGACGCGCCGCTGCTCTTCGAGGCCGGGCTCGACGCCGAGTGCGACGCGGTGGTGTTCGTGGATGCGCCGCGTGAGGAGCGGGTGGCGCGGGTTGTGCGCGCGCGGGGGTGGAGCGAGGCGGAGCTGACCCGCCGCGAGGCCGCGCAGTGGCCGCTCTCGCGGAAGCGGGATTTGTGCCGATTCGTGGTTCAGAACGGGGTCGATCAAGCCGATCTTGACGATCAGGCGAGGCGTATTTTGCAAACCCTCGGCCGCCTCCCCGCGTAGGATAGCCTGTGGTCCGCATGATATTTTTCGCGCACGGACCGTGCAGGTGCGCGTTGACTTGACCTTTTCGCGGTATACTTTCAGGTGTTATCGGGGCCGATGCGGGGGGTGGGAAGACCTGTTCAACAGAGTCGTTCGGCACGCCGTCCGTTCGTGGGCGGGTGGCGAGGACTTTTGAAGGCGCCCGTCGGTCGGCGCCGCGGCAGGTGATCACCGATCGCATCGTCTTCTGCGCCGGCGCTGTGTCGGCCGTCGCGGGGGCATGATCGAGGGGCCTGGTCGACAGAGGCCGCGAGCGGTGTGGGAATCTGATCCACCGGGCTTCTCGCGCCCGCGTATGAGTGCC
This sequence comes from uncultured Phycisphaeraceae bacterium, assembly GCA_964652945.1. Lineage (GTDB taxonomy): Bacteria > Planctomycetota > Phycisphaerae > Phycisphaerales > UBA1924 > CAZZDW01. The sequence goes on along the minus strand of CAZZDW010000020.1, from coordinate 19,748 downwards.
GGGTGCCGGCCGATCGACGGACCAGCAAGAGCCCCGGCGGGGCAATCCAGCAGCAAGCCAACCACTATTCACATCCGAGCGGGGCAGGGGTGGAGTGAGTCTTTGTATGCCGAGAACATCGAACGTTGCCGACGACGCCAAGAGCGAGAGCACCTCGGAACCCAAGCCGACGCGGCGCAAGACGACGACCGCCAAGACGACGCGGTCGAAGACGGCCTCGTCTTCGGCGGAGGGCAAGCCCGCCGGCGAGACGCCGGTGAAGCGCCCGGTGGGGCGTCCGCCCAAGTCGGCGTCGGCCCCGGCCTCGAACGGGGGCGAAGGGGCGGCGTCCAAGCCGTCCACCGGCGGGTCGGGGGGAGGTTCTGGTTCCGGTTCGGGCGAGCAGCCGCTCTTCGGCGCAGACCGCGGCTCAGACCGCGGCTCCGACCGGGCCGTCGGTGACCGCCCGGCCGAACGCAACGGCGACCGCCCCTACGGGCCTTCCTCCGGCGGGCCGGGCATGCGTCCCGAGCGTCCCGAGCGGTCGGAGCGTCCCGAACGTCCCGATCGCCCCTACGGGCCGGGCGGCGGCGGGGGGTACGGGCCCCGCCCGTACGGTCCTGGCGGGGGCCAGGGCGGGCCGGGGGGCCCCGGAGGCTTCCAAGGCATGGGAGGCGGCATGGGCAACCGCAGGCGCAAGAAAAAGAAACGCGGCTTCGGCCCGATGGGCGGGGGCATGGGGGGCGGCGGGGGCTGGAACAACGGCGGCGGGGGGGCGATGGATTTCTCCCTCCCCAGCGATGAGGAGCTGGAGCGCGAAGCCGCCGAGCTGGAAAAGGCCGCGGCACACGCCCCGGCCGACGACGGCTCGGCGCTGAGCATCTCCGAGCTGCAGCGCATGGACATCGAGGAGCTGCACACCCTCGCCGAGAAAGAGGGCCTCGAAAACTTCCACAAGCTCCCCAAGCAGGACCTGATCTTCAAGCTGCTCAAGACCCGTGCGGCCAAGCAGGGCCTGATGTTCGGCGAGGGGACGCTGGAGATCATGCCCGACCAGTTCGGGTTCCTCCGCTCGCCGGAGCAGTCGTACCTCGCCGGGCCGGACGACATCTACGTCTCGCCGACGTTCATCAAGCGCTTCGGCCTGCGCAAGGGCATGGTCGTCAAGGGCGTCATCCGCCCGCCGAAGGAGGCCGAGCGGTACTTCGCGCTCCTGCGCGTCGACGAGGTCAACGGCAAGACGCCGTCGACGATCGGCAAGCTGAGCAACTTCGAGGACCTGACGCCGCTGCACCCGGAGAAGCGGTTCATCCTCGAGACGACCCCCAACGAGATCGAGATGCGGATCGTGGACCTGGTCTCGCCGATCGGGTTTGGGCAGCGTGCGCTGATCGTGGCCCCGCCGCGGACCGGCAAGACGGTCATCATGCAGAAGATGACCAAGGCGATCAACAAGAACTACCCCGAGGCGTTCATCATCGTGCTCCTCGTCGACGAGCGGCCGGAGGAGGTCACCGACTTCCGTCGCAACTGCGGCAACTCGCACGTCGAGGTCGTCGCGTCGACGTTCGACGAGCAGTCCGGGCGGCACGTGGCGATCGCCGAGATGGTGATCGAGAAGGCCAAGCGGATGGTCGAGTTCGGGTACGACGTGGTGATCCTGCTCGACTCGATCACGCGTCTGGCCCGTGCGTACAACGCCGAGATGCCGCACTCGGGCAAGATCATGACGGGTGGTATTGATGCTGGCGCACTGCAGCGGCCGAAAAAATTCTTCGGCGCGGCCCGCGCCATCGAGCACGGCGGCTCGCTCACCATCATCGGCACGGCGCTCGTTGATACCGGCTCCAAGGCCGACGAGGTGATCTTCGAGGAGTTCAAGGGCACCGGCAACAGCGAGCTGCACCTGGACCGGCGCCTGGTCGAGAAGCGGATCTGGCCGGCGATCGACGTGGCGGCCTCGGGCACCCGCCGCGAGGAGCTGCTGATGGACCGCCGCGAGCTGGAGCTGGTGCACCGCCTGCGCAAGGTCCTCAGCGATATGAACGTCGTCGAGGCGATGGAGCTGCTCAAGAGCCGGCTGAGCAAGGTCAAGACCAACGCCGAGTTCCTGATGACCATGAACATCGGGTAAAGAAAAGAAATAGTGGCAGAGTGGTCGAGTGGCAAAGTGGCAGAGTGCTGGTTTTCATCACTTTGCCACTCTGTCACTTTGCCACTCTGCCACTTCTCGGCGCTTTGTGTAAACTGTGGTTCTCAGCCGCACAGTGCGGCCGGACCGATAGGAAGCCGGTGGTCATGGGCCTGTCTCGATATCTCTGGCGGGGGACGCGCTTCCTGTGCCTCTCGGCGTGGGCGCTGGTCATGGTCGTGGTCGGGCTCTTGGCCATGATCGAGTGGCCGGGGCGTTTCCCCTCGCTCAAGCTGTTCCTGATCGTCGCGGGCGTGGTGCTGACGTGCGCTGGGCAGTTCGTCTTCGCTTACACCGCCTCGACCGCCTGCCCCGAGGCCGACTCCCGCGTGACGGGCATGGCCGAGCTGATCCCCTGGCTGGTCGCCGCGGCGACCCTCGTCGGAGTCGTTCTGTGGCGATGAAGCTGACTCTCCCGGATGTTCTTGATGCGTGCCCTCGCTGGCGCTTCGGGCTCGTGGTTCTGGCGTTGGGTGGTGCGCCTCTTGGCGGACCGGCGCTCGCCGATCAGCGGACGGACCCGGACGCCGCGTGCGCGATGGCGCGGGCGACGCTGGTTGATCTCAAGGTGGCGGGCAGCGCCGGCGGCGGCGCGACGGAGCTCGACTACGCCGCGGCGTCGATGCTCTTGGGCTACGCGCACGCGCTCGCCCCCAAGGACGAGGACATCCTGCGCCTGCTCATCGAGGCCGAGGCGTCGGCCGGCAGCCGCGAACGCCTTATGGAGCTGACCGCCGAGCTGCTCAAGCTCGCGCCCGCCGACACCGTCGCGCAGCTCCGGCTCATCTCGGGCAAGATCTCCTCGCAGCAGACGGTCGACCGCCGGCTGGAGATCTACCGCCAGTTCCTCGGGCCCAAGGGGGAGTCGATCGCCGCGTCCGTGCGCAGCCGCCTGGCCGTCGACGGGGCGCTGCTCCGGCGTGAGCAGGGGGACCTCGCTGGCTTTGCCGAGTGGGTCACGCGGGCGACGCAGCTCGACTCGACGAATAAAGAGGCCGCGACGCTGGCGCTGAACATCTACGACCAGCGGGCGCTCGACGACGCCGAGGCCCGCCGCCGCGACCCCGCGGCTCGGCTCGAACTGCTGCAGAACCTCCTGCTGGCCGACCCGCTCGACGAGTCGACGCACCTGGCGATCGCGTATGAGCTTGCCGGGGCCGGCGACTGGCAGGGGGCGGCCAACTTCTTCGAGCTCTACGGCACGCTGACGGACAAGCGCGGGCAGCAGATCCCCGCGCAGGTCCAGGCGGCGGTGCAGATCAACCTGTGGCAGCGCCGGGGGGCGCGCGAGCTGGTCGAGACGCTCCGCGACCACATCGAGCGGCAACGCCGCGACGTGCAGCGGCAGCGCCAGGCGATCATGCTCGCCCAGGAGGGCAAGCCCGGGTTCGACGCCTCGCAGCTCCCCGATGCGCAGCAGGTGCGGCTGCCGCTCGATGTCGAACGCATCCGGCTTGCCGCCGCGGTCGCGCTCGGGCAGGGCGAGATGATCGACTACGCCTTCGCCGAGGCCAAGCAGACGATCGCGCTCACGCAGCAGGCGATCGACCAGCGGCTCAACCCGCCGGCCGAGGGGCTGACGCCGGCGGAAGCCGCCGACGCCAAACCCGTAAGCGAAGAAGAGCGCACCGAGCTGGCTCGGCGTCAACGCTGGTTGAAGGCCGAGTTGACGTGGCTGCGGATCCTGGCGGGGCGCGAGGTCGACCAGGCCAAGCAGGACTTGCAGCAACTGGCGATGGAGCCCGACGCCGACCCGGCCGGGCTTGAGCGGATGGAGGGGTGGCTTGCGCTTCGGACCGGCGATCTCGCTCGGGCGCAGACGCTGCTGGCGGGCGAGGGGGCCGGCGGCGGGGACGAGTTCGCCAAGCTCGGCGCGGCGATGCTCGCCGAGCTGCGCGAGGCTGCGCCGTCGGCGATCGAGCAGTATGAGCAGATCGCGCAGGACGACCCCGGCTCGATCGCCGGGGCCTTTGCGCGCACGCGGTACGCCGCGCTCGCCGGGCACGACGTGCCGGACGCGCCGGGGGTCGAGCAGCTCCGCCGTGCGGCGTCGGCGATGCCGGTGTGGGTCAAGGCGATGGCCGATTCGCCGCAGCGGTTCATGAGCCTGTCGGTGCAGATGGACAAGGCGTCGCTCGAGCCGCTCGACAAGGCGTCGATGACGATCACGGTGCGCAACACTTCGCCGATCCCGCTGGCCGTCGGGCCGGAGAGGACGATCCAGTCGCGGCTGCTGCTGGTGCCCAAGGTCGAGATCGGCCTCAACGAGCTGCCGACCGCCAGCGCGCTGGAGGTGGTCAACCTCGACCGGCGGCTGATGCTCGCGCCGGGGGAGTCGATGACCGCGAGCGTCTGGCCCGACGCGGGTTCGCTGGGCTGGACGATCGACGAGCTGGCCGTGGGGACCGCGCGGATCCGCTGGCGGGTTTTGCAAGGCTTCCAGGTCGGCAAGGAGGGGTACTTCGTCCCCGCGCCGATCTCGCTCTCCGCCGAGAGCGGCTCGATCACCCGCGTCGCCACGCCCAAGGCCCAGTCGCCGACCGCGTCGCTCATCACGGCGATCCGCGACGGCTCGGTGCGCGAGATGGCCGAGGCGCTGACGGTCGTCCGCGCCCGCATCATCCGCCGCCCGGCCCAGCCGGACATCATCAGCCAGCTCGAGGAGGCCGACGCCTGGGCCGCGCTGATCGAGCGGTGGAAGACGCTCGACACGGCCGGCAAGATCCTGGCGCTCGCGTCGATGCCCACGCGCGCCGAGGCCCCGGCCGGCTCGAGCGTTGACGACGCGATCGCCGGCGAGACCGACCCCGCGGTGCTCGCGATGATGCTGCTCACCCGGGCGGACTCGGTGGAGAGCCCGCTGCTGGCCGAGGGACGATTCGCGGATCGGCCGGACTTGCAGGTGCTGGCCCGGGCGTGCCGTCAGCAGCTCAAGGACAACGTCCCGACGTACGCACGCCTGGGCTCGCCGTTCGCGGCCGAGCCTGCTCGCGGGGGGAGTGGCGGCGGCGGCGGTGGGCAGCAGGGCGGATCGATCTTCCGCTGAGCCGTTGTTGGCGTGGCTGGTGGTGTGATCGCGTGGCGGCGTTGATCTCACGCGTGCGGCGTCGCGGCCGCGGGCAGCTCGTTGCCGGAGAAGTCGAAGAGCATGCAATACCCGGCCCGCCACACGGGGTACACCACGTTGCAGCGGTAGCCGACGAAATCGTCCGGCTTCCACCCGGCGTGCAAAAACGCGTAGCCGGTGAGCTCGGTGTGGCGCGGGTAGGCGTCGGTCGCCGCGTCGTCGGAGAGGGGCGTGACGGATTCGAGCTTGGGCCCGCCGGGGAAGCGCGTCGACCACCGCCACAGGCCCTGCTCGCCCATGTGCGGGCCCCACAGGTGCAGCTCGAGCGCCGGCGTGCAGCGTGCGGCGATCTCCTTGTGGAGATACACGTCGAAGACCAGCCGCCGGGCGGGGAAGCTGATGAGCGACCACACCTCGCCGATCGCCGGGCGGAGCGTGGCGGGGTGCTTGTCCGGGCGCTGGCGGTACTCGGCGATGACGATGTCGGCCGGGTCGCTGCGGGCCGTCTGGATCCCCTCGATGACGTGGATGATCTTGGTCCCCACCGAGTGCGAGGTGATCTGCGGCAGGGGCTGCGTGCAGAACGGCTCGAGCAGGAAGTTCTTCGGGGCCGTCGTCCCGTCGCGCTCGGCGCTTCGCGCCATCAGCGGCGTGTACGCCGGGCCCTGCGCCGACGAGAGCAGGTTCACCGAGGCGTTCTCGCCGATCTCCAGCGGCACGGCGTCGGCGCGCGAGATGTGCCCGATGTGCCCGCGGAACTTGATGACCTCGGTGAACAGGCCGTTGCCCGGCACCGGGCGGATGATCGACGTCGACAGCCACGCCTCGGACCATCGCCCCGTGACGGCGACGGCGGCGTTGAAGAGCGAGCGGCGCGTCCGCATGTCGTCGGCCGGCCCCGGCGCGTGGAGGTGATCCAGGCCCGCGTCGGCCTCGAGGCGTTCGCGGAGCTTGCGCTGGCTGCCGCCGAGGTGCTCGATGAGCAGCTCGAAGTGGTCGACCGCCGCGGAGGCGGAGGCGAGCTGATCGGGGCGTGCGGCGGCGCCCGCTTCGCTCTGGACGGCCTCGACGAACTGGCGCAGGCCGCGGATGCCGGGGAGCTGGACGAGCGCGCGGGCCGTGGCGTCGCCGCGCACCGCGGCGGCGACGATGCGCTGGCAGGTGTTGCGGTCGATCCCCAGGGCCCGCGACATGGCGCTGGCGTTGCGCTCGACCTCGGGGAGGAGCCCGACGAGGCTGCGGAGCTCGAGGCACAGCCGCTGGGCCACCCGATCGGCGAGCCCCCGCTCCGAATCGGTGAGCGGCTGCTCGCCGAGGACGGCGGTCGCGCTCGCAGGGAGATCGGCAAAGGTCTTGATGGCCACGTCGAGCGTCCGTTCAGGTCTTTGAGGTGTGCGTCAACTCGACCTCGCCCCCCGACGAAACCCCCATATGAGGTCAACCCATTGTGTCTCAGGAACTGAAACAGTCTACATCAAATTGATCTCAGAGCAAACCGAAGATGAATTTTGCTCCCGAAATCCGCGTTGAGAGATCGTGGGGGTGGTTTTTGATGAAATCTCCTCGGACGAGAGAAACTCGGCAAGGCTGACTTGAGAGCAGGTCGGGGCGGAAGGACTCAGAAAAAACCCTTCTTTTTGGTCAAAAACCCTTGTTTTTCGGACGGAAACAGGATGTTTGGCGGATTTTGCCGCCTCTGGTTCTCCTTTGTTGGTCTGAGATCAGTTTTGTGGTATTCTCGCTAAGCAGCCGGTTTCTGCGGCCGGCCAGGCGGAGAAACGATGTCCAAGCGCGCTCCACACATCCCTGCCGTTCCGGGCCTGGCCCAGGGCGGCGAAACGGTCGAATCGGCACGCCGTGGAGTCCGGGCGTTCACCCTCATCGAGCTGCTGGTGGTCATCGCGATCATCGGGCTGCTGGTCAGCATCCTGCTGCCGGCGCTGGCCAAGGCGCGGCAGTCGGCGATGCTGCTCAAGAGCGTCGCCAACCTGCGCTCGATGGCGCTGATGCAGGCGACCTACGCCGCCGAGAACAAGGGCGGCCTGGTCAACCCGTTCGACCCGAGCAACATGACGGTCTACGGCAAGCCGTGGACGTACGTCATCCTGCCCAAGTCGCTCAACAGCTCGGGCGCGGTGCTGCACTGGAACTTCGACGACCCCGAGAACGTGACGGAGATGTTCTCGATGCGGGCCGGCAGCCTGCTGGCGTATTACCACGACAACGGGCTGCAGTCGACCGTGCAGGTCTCGCCGCTGGATACGGCGGTGATCGAGCGCAACCGCCAGTTCGTGAGCGAGCTGTCGACGCAGACGGGGCATCTGACCGGCAACGACTTCGACACGGTGATCTTCGACGGGTCGTACTGGTTCTCGCCGACGCTGTGGCTCAACCCGACGCGGTATTCGGGGCAGAAGTTCACGAAGATCGGCGCGGGCGACATCCACCTGTGGAAGCGCAACCGCATCGACAACGTGCTCTTCCCGTCGTCGAAGGTGACGGTCTTCGAGCGGTTCGATTTCACCAAGGACACGCGGGCCGCCGGCCCGAAGGGCAACCCGGGCCTCCGCCGCCAGGACGGCTACCCGATGTGGAACAACATCGACGCGACGACGCGCTACGCGGTCGCCGACGGCAGCGTCAGCTCGGTGCGCATGGCCGACCTGTACACGGAGATGGAGAAGGAGAAGTCGGACCCGAAGAAGCCCCTGTCGCCCTCGTGGTACTGGGACATCTCGGACTCGATCCTGAAGCGCTGGGCGCTGGAAGGCGACGGCCTGCAGAACGGCGATCCGGGCTCGACCAGCCGCCCCGGCGGCCCGTACCCGGCCTTCTTCTGGGCGACGCATTACGGCATCCAGGGGCGAGACGTCAACAAATAACACGCACACATCCACGCACACGCACACATCAACCGGCGCAGGCCGCTCGACGCGTCAAAGGCTGACGCGGACCGCGGCCGAGCCCCGGCACGGAGTACGACACGAATGAAGACGAAGACTCGATTGGTCGCGCTGGCGGCTTCCCTTTTCTGCGGCGGGCTGGCCGCGCTTCCCGCGGCGGCGCAGTGGTCAAACAGCAGCATCAACCCGTTCATCGTCGCGGACCTGCCGGGCGACAACGGGCTGCCGGCGATGGTCCCGCTGAGCGACGGCGGGTGCTACCTCGCCTGGCGCACTTGGGAGAGCGGGCACTCGGGGTATGACACCCGCGTGCAGCGGCTGAACGCCGCGGGCGTGGAGCAGTGGGGGCACAACGGCGTGCTCGCCGCGGTGGGCACGTCCACCTCGACGATCGTCGGGGGCATGGACATCGCGCTGGCCTCGGACGGCGGGCTGTTCGTCACGCACGACGCGCGGAGCGACGCCGCGTTCCCGGCGGTGCGCCAGGCCAACGTGCAGAAACTCTCGGCCGCGGGCGTCAAGCTGTGGGGGACCAGCGACAACGGCATCGCGGTGAGCACGGGCGAATACGGCGGCGCGCCGGCCCAGGTCTGCGCGATGCCCGACGGCGGGTGCCTGGTCGCCTACACCGTCTCGCCGCCCAGCAACGTCGCGGCCAAGTACATCAACATGATGCGCTACACCAGCGCCGGCGTGCCGGCGTGGGCGTCGGCGAAGTTCATCTTCCAGTCCGGCGTCAACCTCATCGTCACCGACGTGCAGCCCGGCGAGAGCGACACGTACATCGTCTCGTGGGTGCGCAACAAGACCGAGACCGAGTTCGTCACCCAGAAGTTCACCGGCACCGGCGTCGCCGCGGCCGGGTGGCCCTCGCCGATCACGCTCGACAGCCACGGCCTGACCAACCACGACTTCCCCGGCTTCATCTCCGACGGCGCGGGCGGCGGGATCTACGCCTGGCGCAGCTACAACAACAGCGGCTTCGGTTCCGGCTCCGACGCGCTTCTGCAGCACGTGCTCGCCAACGGCACGCTCAAGTTCGCCTCGCCCGTGCTGACCGTCGACCCGGTCCTCGAGCCGACGCGCGGCCGCCAGACCGCCTCGGTCGCCTACAACGCGACCGAAGGGAGCTACTTCGTCGGCTTCGAGCAGGGGCCCGTCTCCAACGGCATCCACCGAAGCACGCACGTGCAGAAGATCAGCTCCGCGGGCGCCCGCCTGTGGACGGGCACCGGCTTCGTCGTCGTCCCCGAGCCGGCCAACCAGCAGGTCACCACCGGCAACGTCAAGGTCCACGCGACCAGCGACGGCGGGTGCATCGTCCTGGGGACCGTCACCCGCGGGCCGACGGGCACGGCGAGCGTGGTGTTCGCCACCAAGGTCAACACCGTCGGCGGCTTCCCGAGCGCGACGTGGGAGGTGTACGTCGATTCGAACGTCAACACCAGCAAGGGCCGCATGGCCGTCGTGCCCTCGACCGGCAGCGACGACGCGATCCTCGCGTACAGCATCGGCGGCGGGCTCGATGACAGCATCGCGGTGACGCGCGTCGCCAGCAGCGACGGCGCGCCGGGCGTCGAGCCGGAGGAGCCGTACTTCCTCTCCGACCCGCCGGTCAGCGTCACGGTGTGCGACAACGGCGACGTCACGCTGAGCGTCGAGGTCGAGGGGACGCCGAACATCGGGTATCGCTGGCAGCGGCACTACGCCGCGGTCGCCGACGCGTGGTGGTACCTCGGCGAGGGGGACAACGCCTTCGGCTGCATCATCCCCGACGACGGCACGACGTATTCGGGGACGAGCACGGCGTCGCTGACGATCCACAACGCCCACGCCCTGCCGCCGATGATCACCTGCACCGCCGGCACGATGGCGACCAGCCCGGATTACAACGCCTACCGCTGCATCGTTTTCAACGCCGCGTCGGATCAGCCGGCCGTGTCGCTGCCCACCACGCTCAACGTCGAGAGCTGCGGCAACCCGTGCCCGGCGGATTTCAACAACGTCAACGGCGTGACGGTGCAGGACATCTTCGACTTCCTGACGGCGTGGCTGGCCGGGAACGCCTCGGCGGACTTCAACCACGTCAACGGCGTGACGGTGCAGGATATCTTCGACTTCCTGACGGCCTGGCTGGCGGGCTGCTGATGGGGGGATAAACGTCGATGGTGTGCGGCATGGGCCGGAGACCCGTGCCGCACAGTGCAGATGTGTTCAATCAACCAGGGATTCGCGAAACCCGCAAACCCCGTATCCAGAGGAGATGAGAGATGCGTTCAGTTCCGATGCATTCAACAATGGTTTCTCGCAAGCAGGGCATCCTGCTGGCGGCGGGCCTGGTCGCCACGCTGAGCGCCACGGTGTCGGCGAGCGTGCCGACGCAGGTGATCGCGACGCGGTTCGACCTGGCGACGGGCACGGCCTCGCAGGTGCCGGGCCTGCCGCAGTCGCAGATCGACGACGCGGCCGCCGCGGGCGCGGTCATCTCGTGGTCCAACCCGGCCTTCGGTTCGCCGGGGCTGAGCAACGCCTCGGTGATCGACAACGCCGGCAACGTCGCGTTCTACGGGCAGATCAACCAGCCGATCAGCGGCCCACCCCCGCTCCTCCAGCCGATCATCACGCGCGAGAACCAGAACGCCGTCTTCTACAGCTCCGCGGCGAGCAACTACGCCTATAACGACATCCAGATCGTCGCGCGCGACGGCACGTCGAATCCGGCGCCGGGCGGCGTGCTCGGCGGGCCCACGCCCAGCAACCCGAACAACTGGGTGCTCAACAGCACCTCCAATCAGAACGGGATCAACGCGGGCGTCGGCATGTCCTCCAGCGGCACGATGCTCGTCACCGGGCAGCTCAACGGCGCGGGCGCGACGAGCTCGAACAACACCGCGTTCTTCACGGGCGGCCCGTCGTCGCTCGAGCAGGCCGCGATCCGCAGCCAGCCCGCGCCCGGCACCAGCGGCGCGATGTTCAACACCAACCTCAACTTCTCGGCGATCAACAACTCGGTGAACCCCAGCGGGCAGGTGCCGTTCTCCTCGGCCCTCACTGGCGGCGACACCGTCACCAGCGGCGCGGGCCAGAACGACAGCGGCATGTGGGTCGGCTCGCCCAGCGGCATCTCCCTCGTGATGCGCCGCGGCGGCAGCGTGCCCGACGGCAGCGGGGCGGTCTTCGGCGCGATGACCACCAACCCCGGCAACAGCCGCATCAACGCTTCGGGGAACGTCGTCTTCTCCAACAACCTTTCGACGACCGACGGCACGACGCCGGCGACCGTGGCGAACGACGCCGGGCTCTACACCAACGTCGGCGGCTCGCTGCAGACCGTCGCCCGCGAGGGCTTCGCCGTCGGCGGCTCGTCGTCGCTGGCCAGCGAGACGTACCTGTCCAACACCGGCACGTTCGGCCTGCCGCAGGCCAACGTCTCCAGCCAGGCGCTCAACAACAACGGAACGATCCTCTACGGGGCCAAGTTCAACGACAGCGGGAGCATCAACTCGACCAACAACGAGGCCCTCATGGTCTGGTCGAGCGGCAGCGCCGCGCCGATCTTCCAGACCGGCACCACGGCCGTCCCCGGCGTGAGCGGGGCGACGTTCGCCAACCTCGGCTTCGGCAACACCCAGGCCCGCATCAACAACAACGAGAGCATCGTCTTCACCGGCGCGATGAACGTCGACGGCGTGAACGTCACCGCCGCCAACGACCAGGGCGTCTGGTTCGGCGACACCTCCGGCACGGCGCAGCTCATCGCCCGCGAGGGCATGGCGGCGCCCGGCGGCGGCGGGGCGACCTTCGGCAACGGGTTCTTCGGCGTCATCATGAACAACGCCGACATGGTGATCTTCCAGAACTCCCTCAGCGACGGCCGCAACGGCTGGTTCGCGTGGGGCGAGGACTTCGGCCTCATCGACGTCGCCATCGCCGGCGACACGAGCATCCTCGGGGCCAACTACCCGCTCTCGTCGATCGGCTTCGTCAGCACCAGCAACGGCGACGGCGGCGTGATGTCCTTCAACGACAACGGGCTGTTCACCTTCATCGCCACCTCGTCGGGCGGCCCGCTCGGGAACAACGGCGCGATCGTCGTCGCGCAGATCCCGACGCCGGCCAGCGGCGTGCTCGCCGGTCTTGGCCTGCTCGCCGGTGCAACCCGCCGCCGGCGGCGTTGATCGACGCACCCATCGATCGCTTCCTCCTTGAGAAAGCCCTCCCGGCAATGATCAGCCGGGAGGGCTTCTTTGTTTCAACGAAAGAGTGAGCATGTCGGGCGCAAAAGCCCCTGCGCAAGCAAGGTCGGACGCGGGTGAGCACGGCCGACCGGCCGCCGTTCCCGGCTCGCGTGGATTATGCCCGGTTTGAAGCCCTCATCGCGCAACCCGTAACACGCGTGCGGGTGGGCGGGACGCTGCTCTGTAGAAATGATGAGCCGTGCCAAGGTTTCGGGGACTGTTTGAACGTGGCACAGGCGTCCCGCCTGTGCCGTGCGGCTCCAGTGTTCTTGCACAGGCGAGACGCCTGTGCCACAGACGATCCGAAATGTTCGACGCACCCGTGTCGTGGGTGTTTTCTACAGAGCAGCGTCCCGCCCACCCCACCCAAGGCCTGCGCTGTCTGTGTCAGACGACATTCGAAGCGACCAATCCCGCAGAATCCTCTCGCGCTTCGGGCTCGTTTTTCGAGTTGCACAAAGCCTCGGGCGCATCACAATCCGCCCCCTCCTCAAGGTTGAGGTTTTGAGTCGCCCGCGGGCGTCTTGCCGTCGGCGAGGGGAGTGGAGAGATCGGGGTGGAGGTGATGCCGCGGGATTTTGTCAGCGGGGGATATCACGGCCCTTGATGCCGTCGCGGGTTGACCAGAAGAACGCGCCGTACGGGCCGCCGTTAGCGCCGCCGTTCTGGATGCCGTCGTTCTCCATCTTGTAGTCCTGCAGGTGGGCGTCGTCCAGCTTCCAGCCGCCGGAGGGCGCGTAGACATCGTGCGTGTCCGAGTCAGCGGCCAGGCTTTCCAGATCGCGGATCCGCACGCTGCTCACGCTGCCGTCGCAGGTGACAAAGCGTGCCGTCGCCTCGGGGTTGTTGAAGCTCGGGTACGCCGCCTGGCGGACGGCGCCGGGGTTGCCGATCGGCCCCGCGGCTCGCGTCTTCTTCGAGAAGTCGAAGCGCTCGAAGATCATCACCTTGGCCATGGGGAAGGTCACGTCGCCGGTGCGGTTGCGGCGCCAGTAGTCGGAGCCGCCCGGCCCCGCGGTCGCCCGGACGGGCGTGGTCGTGTTGCTGGTGTAGCGGCTCGGCTTGATCCACAGCGTCGGCGTCGTCCAGTAGGAGACGTCCCACAGGATCGACGTGAACGTGCCGGGGGCCTTGCCCGAGAAGACATCGCTGGACCACTGGTTCCGCCGCTCGATGCACGAGTAGTCCAGCGGCGAGAACTGCGACTTCTGGGCCGTGGCGACGTCGTTGTCGCCCATGTACCCGTGCATGCGGCTCGACCAGTGCATCGCGAAGGCCTCGGTGCTCCGCTGCGCGTGCGCGAACCTGACCTCCTCGTTCGACCCCGGCTCGCGCTGCACGAGCACGGACGTCCACGGGATGCCGAGCGTGGTGTTCACGCCGCTGACGGGCTTGTCGAAGGGGTTGACGAACGAGTCTTTCTGGTCGTTGGCGTAGAGGAGCATCATCTGCCCCTGGGTGCGCATGTTGGCCTGGCTGACCGCGAGCTGGGCGGCGAGGCGCGCCTGCGCAAGAGCCGGCAGGATGATGCTGACCAGGAGCGCGACGATCGCGATGACGACCAGCAGCTCGATGAGGCTGAACGCGTGGGTGTGTGCATTTCGCATCGCCGTCGTCTCCGAAAGGGTGGTGAACACCACGTACAAGGCCGGCGAACTCAGGCCGCGGAACAGGGCTATCGAAACCGCGCGGGGCGCTGCCGCCTCGACGGGCGGCGTGTGAAGAGGCGCGGTGGATCAGGCCGGAAGAAGCGGATGCCGCAGAAGCGCGAGCGTGGGAATGGGGGGGAAGCGGAGTCGGTAGCGGTAGGCGTGGAAGTCTTCGAGAGGGAAGCCCGCGCGATGGGTCGCCGTACTGATCATATCGCGGTAGGCGTGGATCTCGGGCGTGGTCATCTCCGGCGGGCAGCCGAAGTCGATCACGTCCTGCGGCAGGGGCATGGTGGCGGCCTCGCGGTAGCTCGGATACAGCGGGCCGCCCGGAAGCTGGCTGTAGACCGCCGCGACGGGGCTCTTGGCGAAGTCGAGCTCGCGGTGGATGAAGATGTCGTGGATGAACTCTTCGACCGGCGTCGAGAGGTACGCGCCGTGTTCGCCGATCTCCTCGGCGTACACCCGCGTCGACGGCACCGCGTTCTGCTGCAGGTAGCCCAGGAACACGGTCGCCGCGGCGGTGTTGCCCACCGGGCCCTCGGCGAGCATGTACCGGAAAATGCCCTTGGGCTGCTCGATCACCCGCATGTCGGGCAACGGCTGCGAGCAGAACTCGCGGAGCAGCGGGGCCTCGTGCTTCTTGACGCTCTTGTCGATCGGCTGGAAGATCTCGCCGCTGACGTTGTTGACCTCGTGCCCGTCCCACGCGGTGATGCTGGCGATGGCCCAGGGCGTGTTGGCGCGGAGGCGGCGGAAGTCGACCAGGCCGCAGACCGTGCCGATCGTCAGCATGCCCTCGTTGTCGCCGGGCATGAGGATGTGCGTGTTCACCTGCGCCTTGGCGCGGATGCCCCAGATAGCGCTGTTGGCGTCGTAGGCGGTCTTGCGAAAGCCCTCGATGCGTTTGGCCGAGCTTTTACGCGACTTGGAGCTGGCCATCATCTCCAGCGTGTCGCGGTCGCCGGAGTGGATCTCGACAAACTGCTCGAAGCGGGAGAGCGCCCCCCAGACGTCGTCGACCAGCTCCTGCTTGGCCCCGGCTTTTTTCATCGCTTCGAGAAAGAGGCCCACGCTCGGACGCCGCGGGATGTGGTGCAGCGCCTCCCACGCGTCCTCTTCACGGATGACGCGGGCGATGCGCCAAGTGAGCGTTTTGTCGAGGCCGAAGCGGCGGGAGATGTCCTGCGGCCCGTCGGGATCGGCCTCCATGGCAAAGAGGAGGTCGGCGAAGGCCCGCCGAAGACCGTGGACCGCGGCTTTGGCCTCGTCGGCGAAGAGCTGGGTGTTGTTGTTCGCGAAGGTGGTCACAAGCGGTATCCCGGCATTCTTGAACAAAGGGGTTTCCCGGTCTTCCGGGGCCTTCCTTGAGAGAGGTCGGAGGTTCTGCCCGCCAAGCATACACTGTTTTTTGGCCGAAGAAAGTCTTTGTGATTTTCTCCGGAGAAAAAAATAGAGAAATCGTTGCAAATGGAGCTTTATGGGGTAGGCTGAAGGCATCAGTCGGAAGGGGGGATGTCTGGATGGTTTTTGATCGGAGTGCGACCATCACGGCGCGCCATCGTCTGGGAGGACGATCGATCGTTCGGATTCCCTTATTTCAGGAGAGAGAGCCATGGGAAGCAGCAGAGTTGTTCGAACCGTCGCGGTGATCGCGGCCGCGGGTGCCGCGGCGTCGGCCTCCGCCGTGAGCAGCCCGTACCTGGGGCTGGTCGTCAAGAACACGGACTCGGTGCCGGGCGTTGCGACGCCGGGGCAGGTGTGGGCGACCGGCTCGAGCGGCGCGTTCCTGGCCCCTTCGATTGATGACAACGGGAACGTCGTCTTCCGCGCGACGCTGGCGGGCACCGACATCATCACCAGCGGCAACACCGCCAACAACCAGGGCGTGTGGTACGGCGGGCCGTGGATGAACGGCGCGGGGAACCTCACGCTGGTCACCCGGCGCGGCGCGAACAACCTGCCGACGAACTCCGGCCCGACCAACGGGGTCTTCACGAGCTTCGGCGTGACCAACTTCGCCATCGCGCCCAACGGCAAGTTCGAGCTGGGCGGCTCGCTGCTGGTGGGGAGCAACGGGATCACGAGCAACGGCAACGACCGCATCCTGTGGACGGTCGACGGCTTCGGCGGGGCGACGATCGCCGCGCAGAAGGGCGACCCGGTGCCGGGGCTGCTCGACACCAAGTTCACCAGCGCCGTGGACAACATCGCGCAGCAGCGGATCAACAACAACGGGCAGGTGCTGGTGACCAGCAACATCGCCTCCACCGGGCCGAACTCCGACGTCACGCCGACCAACAACTTCGGCATGTGGATCGGGAGCGACCACACCAACCTGCAACTGGTCGTCCGCAACGGGGACACCCTTTCCGGCACACCCGCGGGCTCGGCGATCGGCAGCATCGGCTACGGCTACCTCAACGGCTCGGGCGACGTGCTCTTCTCGGGCTCGCTGGCGACCAACGCCGGCGCGGGGATCAACGGGCTCAACGCCGAGATGGTGCTCCGCCGCGACGGCGGCACGACGACCGTCGTCGCGCGTGAAGGGCAGGCCTTCGCCGGCGCGCCGACCGACGTGACCATCGGGGCGGCGACCTCGCCCAACCCGTTCTTCTTCCCCGAGCCCAACGTGGTGACCTTCGGCCAGCAGCCGTTCAACAACAGCGGCAAGGGCATCTTCAACGCGCTGCTCGCGGGCGGCAACGCCGGCGCGGGCACGACGATCACCCAGGGCGTCAACGACGCCGCGATCATCGTCACCGATCCGGTCAACGGCACCAGCCTCTTCAAGCAGCGCGGCCAGCAGGCCCCCGGCCTGGCCAGCGGCGTCAACCTCGACTTCACCGTCAACGACGCCTCCCGCGCCATGATCAACAACAACAACCAGGTCCTCTGGTCCTCGGCGCTCACCGGCGGCGTCACCCCCGGCGCCGACGACGTCGCCCTCTACCTCACCGACCTCGGCACCAGCACCGACAACCTCCTCATGCGCCGCGGCGGCCAGGTCCCCTTCATGGGCAGCGGCGTCGTCTGGGGCGATGTCTCCGGCGTGATGCTCAACAACGCCGGGCAGCTCGTCTTTAACACGTCCCTCTCCGGCACCGGCATCACCTCCGCCAACGACCGCATGCTCGTCGGCTGGGACCCGAGCGAGGGCTTCTTCCCGCTCCTCCAGGAAGGCGACACCGTCTTCGGGGTCGTCGTCAGCAACTTCCAGTACAACTCCAGCGGCAACGGCGAGGGCGGCTTCAACGCCCTCAGCGACTCCGGCTGGTTGACGGTCGCCATCAACAGCTCGAGCGCCAACGGCGGCAACTCCGCCGTCCTCCGCATGGTCATCCCCGCGCCCGGCACCGGGTGCCTGGCGCTGGCGGGGCTGGGCGCTGCCGCCCGCCGTCGTCGTCGTCGTTGATCGCTCCGGTTCGGTTTCTTCCTTACGGGTTCATGCCGTCGAAAGACCTTGGACCCGCTTACGCAAGGCCGGTCGCTCGCGCCGCTCGTGGCGTTCGAGAATCTCGCTCCGGCTTTATTCGTTCGTTCACGTGGTTTGGTTGTGGAAATAGAGAAGGAGTCCGCTCGATGAAACACGCGCCGATAACAGCCGCGATCGCGGCGCTGGCCGCTCTTGCCGGTTCGGCAACAGCCGCGTCCAAGCTGGTCATCACCTCGATCAACGGCGACATGAACGCCGCGGGCAACAAAGTCGTCGGGTACGTCTTCAACTACGAAGGCCCGCGCAACGACGCGTTCGTCTACACCGTCGGCGGCTCGGCGCAGCAGCTCGGGCCGGCGCGCGATCTCAACAACGGCATCGGCATCGCGATGAGCAACGACGGCACCGTCTTCTGCGGCGGGCTCTACAACGAAGAGAACTGGGGCGGTTTCGGGTATTACATCCCCAGCTCCATGACCTATCACGGCATCGCCGGCCGCTGGACCGCCGCCACCGGCTGGGTCAACATCGGCTCGTTCCCCGCCCACGCCGCCAAGTTCGACTCGCTCATCAGCGCGTGCGAGGACATCAACGGCAACGACGGGCGCTTCATCGTCGGTAACGCCAACTGGGCGCCCACGCTGGGCGGCTCGCCCGTGCGGGCCCGCGCGTTCGTCTACGACAGCGGCAAGCCCGATCCCAACAACCCCGGCTCGTACCTTGTCGCGCCGTCGTTCCTGGATCTTCCCTATAACGCCGCGGGCGCGACCAACTACGTCGTCGCCTCCGGCTACCGGATCTCCGACGACGGCAAGGTCGTCATCGGCTACGACACCAGCCCGCCGATCGGTGAAGAGTTCGGCTCCGGCAACCGGCTGTGCGTGTGGGAGCGCTCGGACGTCGACCAGCCGTTCGGCCCGGCCTCGCAGGTCTTCCTCGATAACTTCGGCGCCGGCACGCTGGGCACCTTCGCCCTCAGCCACTCGGGCCTCTACGCCACGGGCATCACCAGCGACCGCACCGCCGAAGAGGTGCTCGGCGATTTCGAGTTCACCAAGGACCTGTGCAAGTTCACCAAGAACACCACCACCGGCGAGTGGGTCCGTTCGTACGTCGGGCGCTGCGTGCCCAAGGACTTCGGCTTTGGGCCGCTCGACTGCGAGCAGATGGTGCCCATCGCGATCAGCGACGACGGCAACACCATCGTCGGCACCGCGTCCTACGGCGGGCGCGGGTTCTTCGCCTCCAAGAGCCCGTTCATCTGGAAAGCCGGCTACAACGGCGGCGTGCCGGTCGACTTCTACGACTACTTCGCGGCGATCAACGGCGGCACCATCCCGCTGCCGGAGGGCTACAGCATCAGCGGGTTGCAAGACCTCAGCGCCGACGGCAACGTGATCCTCGTGCGCACCTTTGACGAGGTCAACACCTGCCCCGACGGCGGGCCGGTCAGCCACGTCACCGGCGGCACGGGCCTGCTCTATCTCGACGGCTCGGCCGTCCCGTGTGCGGCTCCGGTCATCCTGCTGCAGCCGAGCGACCACGTCTACCCGTCGCCGGACGGCTCGGCCTATTCACGCTTCGGCGTCTCGCTCAACGCGTTCGTCGCGGGCGTGGGGCCGCTCAACTTCCAGTGGCAGAAGGAAGAGCCCACCGGCTCGGGCAACTGGGTCAACCTCGCCGAGAGCTGCAAGGGATTCACCATCGAAGAGGCGTGGAGCTACGAGGGCGTCAACAAGAACCAGCTCCGCATCGGCATGTCCAGCGGCGTCGACCTCAGCGGCAACTACCGCTACGTCGTCTCCAACGGCTGCGGCAGCACGACCAGCGAGGCCTCCTCCGTCACCATGATCGTCGGGGCCTGCTGCTGGACGCCGGCCGACTCGTCGTGCCCCGTCTGCACGATCGAGATGGCCGACCGGTGCGCCGGCGGCTTCATCAACCTCGGCGGCGTGTGGGGCGGTGAGGGCTCGGTCTGCACGCCCAACCTCTGCGGCGACGCCGTCGGCGCCTGCTGCATCTTCGGCGCCTGCGAGGTCCTGTGTGCCGCCGAGTGCGAGGCCAACGCCGGCACGTTCCAGGGCGCGGGCACGACCTGCTCGCCCGCCGATCCGTGCAACCCCAACGCCTGTGCGGCCGACTTCAACGGCGTCAACGGCGTGACGGTGCAGGATATCTTCGACTTCCTGACGGCCTGGCTCGCCGGGAACAGCTCGGCCGACTTCAACCACGTCAACGGCGTGACGGTGCAGGATATCTTCGACTTCCTGACGGCCTGGCTCGCC
>CAZZDW010000019.1:10975-44580 GCA_964652945.1 uncultured Phycisphaeraceae bacterium | reverse complement strand
GGGGGGGGCGGGGGGGGGGGCCGGCCCCCCACCGGGGCGGGGCGGGGGCCGACTCCATGTCATCATCCGTGCATTCATTTCCGCCGAGGGCCTTGGGATGGGGCGGGGAAGAACCCGATCCGTTCGCGGACCGGATCGTGCTGCCCACGGCGGGGGAGGGCGACCTGCGGCTGGCGGCGGCGGACCGGCTGACCGACCAGCACCAGGACGCCGGGCACGGCGCGCCGGGTGAGGGGCGCGAGGGGGGGGGGGCCGGCGGCGTCTTTTTGCGGAACGCCAAGACGATGGGGATCGACACGACGCTGCTGTGGGCGCTGCTGGATGAGAGCCGAACGCGGGTGGAGGAGGCGTGCCTGGCCGTCGTCGGGCCGGGGCGGACGGCGATGTTCTTCGTCTCGGGGCCGGTACAGGCCGGCGACGACGGCGACCAGGCGGCAGGAAAGGGCCGTACGGCCCTGATCCGCCATGTCTGTGCGCACGTTGCCAAGCCCGAGCCCCCGCCGGGGGGCGGCGGGGGGGCCAAACTGGCCCAGGCGCTGCTTGAGCCGCGGGAGCGGGCCTCGATCGGGGTTTTCGAGTCGGCGGGGTTCCTCCGGCTCGGCGACCTGGCGTACCTCCGGCGGTCGGCCGAGTCGGTCATCGGGCTCGACGAGCCCCTCACGCCCACCAGCACGGGGGAGGCGAACCGGAAGGGGGCCGGGGTGATCCCGCTCGAGCCCGGGGTGGAGTTGTGGACGGTCGGCGCCCTCAAGGCCGCGGGTCGGGGGGAGAAGGTCGACCGGCTCCTGGTTGAGGCGATGGTCGCGTCGTATGAGCAGACGCTGGACTGCCCGGAGCTGTGCGGCCTGCGCGACCCGGAGGACGTCCTGGCCTCGCACAAGGCCGTCGGGGAGCACGACCCGGCCCTGTGGTGGGTCGTCGTCGACTCGCGCGGCGAGGACGAGGACCGCGGGGGTAAGGGAATCGGATGCATGATGCTCACCCCCTGCCCGGAGCAGGAGTCGGTCGAGCTGGTCTACCTGGGCCTGGGGCCGAGCCTGCGGGGCAAGGGGCTGGCGCGGCGGCTGCTGGCCGAGGGGCTGCGGACGCTGGAAAAAAAATCTTCACGCTGGTCGTCCAAGTCGGCGCTGCCGGGCGGCGTGACGTGCGCCGTGGATATGCGCAACACGCCGGCGCTCAAGCTCTACCGCGACATGGGCTTCCAGCAGTTCGCGACGCGCGTGCCACTGGTAATGGGACTCGGCGGGCCGGCCTCACCCAAGATCTCGTAGCGGCGCGCGGGGGTGGCCGCGCTGGTCGCGATCGCGGGGCCTGTGGATACACGGGGGAAAGCCGGCGTACATGAGGGGGCTTTCACGTTATCCACCGTTCATTGTTGCGGCGGTGGGCGAAGGGTGAACAAGTTTTTTTTGCGCCAGAAACCCGCGGCAATTCCGCGTGTTTCCGTGTGCAAAGCAATCGTCAAGGGCGTGTGTCGAGGTTGAGCGGATCGCCCGCGTTCGCTACGCTTGGCAAGCCGGCCAAGGACTTGGCGGGCCGAACAGAAACATCCGTTTTCTCCGTGCGTTGCGCGGAGTTTTGCACGAGCGATGGAAGGCCGCCGAGGCGTATGGGCGGCCGACCGATGTGCTTTCCGCGCCCTGAAGTTCGGGGCGCGGCGGGTGTCCTCTTTTCGCGTTGCACGGATCGCGCGTTTGTTGTTCCGCACAAGCCATGGCTGCTTGGCGGTGTCGGTGTGTGCCCGGCGGGAGACGCCCGCACGCACCGGCCGCGTCCGGCTCCGAGAGAAGGGTGACCTGTGGAGACACGTCACGCACCGACGCTCATGACCACAACGGAAGCACCGATCGCGATGGCCGAGGCCGGTTCGGCTCCGAGCCATGCTCATGTTCATGCCCATCACCACCACCGGCGGGCGGAGGGGCGGGCGGAAGGCCGCGCCGCGGGGCGGGCGTGGGGTCGTGAGGAGGCCAAGCCGCAGAACCTGCGGCTGGTGCGCCCGGGGGACGAGGCGGGGAAGCGAGCGGAGGGGGCGGTCATCGGGGGCGAGCTGCCGCGGGTGAACCTGCGGGCGCTGGCGGGCGTGAGCGCAGCAAGCGCCGCGCAGGCGGAGCTCAAGCCGACGCCCGAGCAGGCGGTGGCGCGGATCGTCGCGTCGCTGGCGCGGGAGATCGGTTCGGCGCGGTTCGAGCGGTACTTTGACGGGCAGGCGGCGCTCACGCTGGTCTCGCCGCGGGAGGAGGGCGGCGTGGCCATGCTGCAGGTGCGCGTGCCGTCGGCGTCGCTGGCGGGCGTGCTGAGCCGCCGGTTTGCGGAGGCGCTGCACACGGCGGCCCGCGAGCACGTCGCGGGCGAGGTCGCGGTGGAGATCCAGGTGGATGCCGCGGGGATGGTGGGGGGCGCGGCGTCGCTCCTGCCGCGGATGGCGGCGGTGGAGACGGGGGCGGAAGCACGTCAATCGAGCGCGGCGATGCCGTCGAATGCGGCGCGCGCAGCGAGAGACTCGGGGACCATTGGGACGAGCGGGGGGGGGCGGCTGTCGCGGGTCGCGCGGTACCGGCTCGAAGACTTCATCGTCGGCGAGGCAAACCGTCTGGCCTACAACGCCGTCACGCAGATGGCCGAGGGGCTGAGCGAGGGGCACGCCGTCGGCGGCGCGGGCGGGTTTTCGACGCTCGTGCTGCACGGGCTGTGCGGCGTCGGCAAGACGCACCTGCTGCAGGGCGCGGCGCTGCGCTTCAAGGAACGCCACCCCGGCGCGGCCGTCCGGCTCACCAGCGGCGAGCAGTTCATGCAGGAGTTCGTGCAGGCGATCCGCACGCAGACGGTCGACCGCTTCCGCAAGACGTACCGGCGTGTGGATCTGCTCTGCATCGACGACATCCACTTCCTCGCGGACAAGAAGGCGACGCAGGACGAGATGCTGCACACCTTCGACGAGATCGCCGGGTCCGGGGCGCGGGTGATCCTGGCGTGCGACGAGCACCCGCGCGACGTGAAGCGGATGAGCGATGCGCTGCGGTCGCGGTTTGTCGCGGGGATGGTCGTGCGGGTGGACCTGCCCGAGGCGGCGATGCGCGAGAAGATGGCCAAGGCGTTTGCGGCACGGCGCGGGCTGGTGCTCGATGACGCCGCGGCGCGGGCGGTCGCGGACCGGACGGAGCACGCCGGGTCGGTGCGCGATCTGGAAGGCCTGATGCTGCGGATCGAGGCGACGGCGAAGATGCTCCCCGGGTATATCAGCGAGGACGGGCGCGTGGGGCTGCTCGCCGTCGAGCGGACGCTCGCGGACGAACGCCCGAGCGCGGCGGCCCGCAGCGGCGCGGTGGCGGCGATGGTCGCGGGTGAACGGGGCGCGGCGGGTGGATCGATGCCGAGCGGCGGGGCGGCCCGCCTTGGCGCAAACGCCGCGCGGATGGGGGGAGGGGGGGTGCTCAAGCCGGTGCGCATCGAGGCGATCATCGAGTATGTGTGCCTGGTGATGCGGGTGGAGCGCGGCGACCTGATGGGCCGCGGGCGGCACAAGCGCGTCGTGCTGGCGCGGGCGCTGATCTCGCACATCGCGCGGGCGCTGACGACGCACTCCTTTCCCGAGATCGCCAAGGCGCTGGGACGGCCCAACCACTCGACGATCATCACGGCCTGCCAGCGGCTGGCGCGGCAGATCCAGGCCGACGAGGTGCTGTGCGACCAGTCGGCCCCGCCGATGATGAGCGGCTCGTTGGCGTGCGAGAGCGGGGGAAGTGGGGGGGGGCTGCGCGTGCGTGAGCTGATCCGACGCCTGACCGAAGAGCTGGTGCGAAGGAGAGGGTGAGACGGGACTCGGGTCGATGTCAAACGCAGCATCCGCTCTTGTATGAGACGCGAAGCGTGAGCGAGCGTCCTGATCGGGGTGTCAGGCGTCGGCGTCAATACCAACAATGAAAAACGATCGATGACGGATGTTGAGATGCTCGCGTGCGAGGATTGTGCGAGTCCTTTGATGATCCGAAAGCAGAAACTCAACACGCTTGCGGGTGGGGCGGGCGTTCCGCCCGCCCTGCGGTCATCTCTGAGCATCCCTTCGGGCGGGCGCTACCCAAGGCATCGACGCCTCGTTCAGGACGCTCGCTCACGCTTCGCGTCTCGTATGAGAGCGACGATGGGAGCGGCCGACGCTCGAAAAGGTCTACAGTTGCCCGATGGCGCATCGGCGTGCCAACATGCGCGGGGCGGGCGCGTTCATGCTCGTTGTTCTAACGGGCGGCGGCGTTCCACTGTTATCAAATACTGCGCACGCGCAAGAGGCCGACGCCGGGGCGACTCAGCAGTCGCTCAACGAAAAACCAACGCACGCGGCCTCGGTCTCGCCCGCCGTCGCGGCGTGGGCCGACGGCACGACAGACGCTGACGACGCGGGCGATCGGCGCGAGCCCTTCGCCGCCGACACCGTCGCGCGGTTGACGTGGACGTTCCAGCGGCTCATCCTCAGCGGGCACGAGAACGCCCGCAACCAGGCCCTCGCGGCGCTGCGCGACCTGCACGACCCCGAGCTGGCCGGGCTGTTTGCGCAAGGGGCCAGCAGCGACGATGCGCTGCTGCGGACGCACAGCATCCTCGCGCTTGCCGAGCTGGACGCCCGGCGCGAAGGGACCGGCACCGCGGCGGGGGGGCTCGACATGCTGCTGGTGCGGCGGCTGCAGTCGCCGCGTGAGCAGGCGGCGGTGCTCGGGCAGGCGATCGACGCGGGGCTGCTTGCGCCGGCCGACGCGGCGGACGCGGCGTGCTGGCCCGACCTTGAGCCGCGGCTGCGCGTGGCGCTGGCGCGGCAGGCGCGGGTGACGAGCCCGGCGGGCGAGGACCACGCCGTCCAGCCGTCGGTGCTGGCCCCGATCGCCAAGGGGAGCGACCTGGTCGCCGCGGTCTCGGCGGAGTGGGAGCTGCGGGCCTCGGGCGGGGCGCACGAGGTGGGGATGGGGGACGCCTCGCCGGCGGTGGACCGGCTGATGAAGCTCACGCCGGGGGCGAGGCGGGAAGAGTTGGCGATGCAGCTGCTGCGCTACGCCAAGGACAACCGCATCGGCCCGGCGCGGGTGCTCGCGCAGCGGGTGATCGCCGACGAGCGGTCGTCGGAGCTGCTGCGGTACGCGGCGGTGTCGACGCTGGTGCATATTGCGGGGCGTGATGCGCACGTCCGCGAGGCGTGGCTGGACGAGATGCGCCGGTGCGAGGGCGACGCCGCGGGGCGGGCGCGGCTGTCGGTGGCGCTGCTCGGGGCGTGGATCGAGTCGCCGAACCTGGCGGGGCGGATGAACGGGCCGATCGTGCAGCGGCTTTTGGGGGACGACTCGCCGCTGGTCCGCGGCGTGGGGCGTGCGGCGGGGTCGATCGACGACCCGCCGACGCTGGCGCGGCAGCTCGGCGAGCTGACCGAGCTGGGGCAGGCGTCGTGCGCGCGGTGGCTCGTCGAGGTGTGCGCGCGGACGGGCAAGAAGGCGCTGACGCCGGAGCAGAAGCGTGCGGCGCTGGCGCACGTGGTCGAGGCCGCGGCGAGGCACGGGCGGGACGACGCGACGCTGTACGAGATTGTTTCCGACGCGGCCGCGCTGCCGGAGGCGGAGCTGAGCGCTTGGCTTGAGCGGGCGGCGGAGGGCGGGGGGAGCGAGCGGCAGGGTGACGAGGCGCTCGCCGTCGCGGTGCTCGCGGGGGCGATGCGGCGTGCCGGGGAGGAGGGCGCGGGCTCGGTGGATGCGCCGCTCGGCGTGCCCTTTGCGGGGCTGCCGGGGGGCGAGCGGGGCGTGCCGTCGGCGATGCTGGTCGTGCTGGAGGGCGGGGCTCGGCTGAATCTGCGCACGGGGGCGGCGGCGGCGGGGCGCGATGCGGGGACGAGCGAGCTGTTTACGGCGCTGGCGGCGGTGGCGAACAAGCCGTCGATCCCCGAGTCGGTGCGGGCCAGCGCGGCGTGGCTGGCGCTGCGTGCGGCCGGGGAGGCGCGGGGGGCGCTGGTGCGCGTCGTGGCGCACGTCGAGCCGTTCGAGTGAGCGAGCTGGTTTTTCGTCGCACAGGCGTTTGGGGGGGCGCCTGTGCCGTGCGGCTCCAGTGTTTCTGCACAAGCGGGACGCCTGTGCCACGGTCAAAACATATTTTCGTCTCTTATTTCGGCTGCAACACCCGGATCTGGTAGACGTTGCTGCGAGAGGGGGCGGGCTGGCCGTCTTCGTCGACGACGCCGACTTCGCGCAGGCCGCTCTGGGCGACGAGGCGTTGCCAGCGGTCGATCGGTGCGCACCAGAGGTCGTAGCCGGTGAGCAGGGTCATGTGGTCACGCCACTGGTTGCGCCCGGAACGATCTGAGACTCGTTTCTGAATAACGACGACGCCGCGTGCCTGTTCGACCCAGCGTTTGCCGCGGCGGATGGGTTCGAACTGCATGACTTCGTGGACGCGGAGGCGGCCGCGTGTGCCGGTCCAGTTGGTCTCGATGGGGAAGAGCTCCGCGCCCGTGGCGAGGTTCATGCCGACGAGGTAGAGACTTTTTTTCTTCATGATGGATTTCATCGAGCGCAGGTGCGCGACGACGGAATCATCGGTGGGGAGGTGGCGGAGGGTGTTGTGGGGGCAATAGGCGGCGTCGAATAACCCGTTGAAAAGACGCGAGTTAAGTCGGGTCATATCACCGACAACATAGGTTTCACGGCCGGCGGCGGCGGGCGGACGTTTTGTGCGCGGGGAGAGGGGTTTTCCGCTTTTGGCTTGTGAGGGCCAAGATTTTGCGGCCATCGTTGGCACGCGTGCCCGATTTCGTGCGTATGAGATCATGGCGTCGCTCACATCGACGCCGACGGCGTCCTGCCCTCGTCGGGCCAAGGCACGGATGAGCCGTCCTGATCCACATCCCGGTTCGATCCATCTCAGGTGTGTGCAAGAGCCGCGGCCGGTTTCCGAAAGGAACTGGTGTGCGAGTTTGAGGCAAAGGTCGGCCTCGGCCGCGCTCCCCGGTGCGTGCAGCGTGTCGTACCACGCCGGAAAGTCGTAGAGGCTTTGCCGCGGCGGTGTCGGTGCGCTTCGCATAGGGGCAGAGCCTAGGACAGGCTCTGGCGGGTGGACATCCGGGAGGGATGGCTTGAGAGGAAGGTTTGAGTGGTGTGTTGAACGGGAGCCGCGGCTTCCGCGTGCGGCGGTCTGCGCGGATCGAGCACGCTGCGGGCGGTGCGGGGGAGGTTGATTTCAGGCTTGCCCACGCACCGCTCGGAGAGCGGTGCCACCAAAGACAAGGGGCGGGAACGGACGTGCGTGAGGCCAAGGAAAGGACGAGTGTCATGGCAGTGACGATGGGGCAGATCGCCAAGAAGGCCGGCGTGTCGCAGGCGACGGTGTCGCGGGTGCTGTCGGGCCGATCGGTCGGGTTTATCTCCGACGCGACGCGGCAGCGCGTGCGCGAGGCGGCGCGGGAGATGGGCTTTGCGCTGCGGGACGAGCTCGGCCCGGCGGCGGCGGCGCGGCACGACGCGTCGCGCGGGCGGAGCGGGGTGGTCTCGATCTGGGTCGGCTGGCCGATGGACGACTGGACCTGCCGCGTGGTCTCGGCGCTGGTGGAGGGCGCGTGGCGGGACGGGTACGAGGGGTTGATCCGGCCGATCCTGCCGGACGAAGAGGGCAGCCGCCGCACGGCGTTCGCGTGGCCGGTCGACGGGCTGGTCGTGCTCGGGGCCGGGGGCGTGGGCGCGGTCGATGGCCACCGCGCCAGCGCCCGCCCCGGGCGAAAGTCCAGGCCCCCGCATCAGCAAGGCGCGTCGAGGCTCATCGTGCGCGGCCGCGCGGTGCCGGTGGTGGTCGTCGGCATCGAGCAGGGGTGCGACGGCGTCGAGTGTCCCGCGGAGCTGGACGCGATCCGCTGCAACCCCGACGGCCGCCTCGCGCTGGGCGAATGTCCGCCCGAGGCGGTGGCGGCGGCGACGTGGGCGCGGCTGCGCGCCCGCATGGTCGGCACGCCGGGCGATGCGGATGAGGAGGGGAGCGCGGCCGCCGACCGCGGCGTGCACGTGTGGATCACCGACGGCGAAGCGCCCGAGGAGCGCGAGCAGGCCGCCCTGGGGCGAGATGGCAAGTCCATCCGGGTTTTTCCGATCGTGGAGCGTGAAACGCGCCTTCAATCGGCGGATGCCCAGCTCATCTGAACCGTCGAGTTCGCCCTCCACCCCGCCACAGGCGTCGCCGACGCGTGGGACGCGGCTGCTGCGGCGTCACCACGAGGGGGCGCTCATCTTCGGCGAACGCCGCGCCGACGTGCGGTTCATCATCGAGCCAGCCGAGGGGCGGCTGGTGCTGCCGATCGAGCCGGTGGCTCTCGAGGCCGAGCACTGGGTGGTGATCGCCCCCGACGAGGCGGACCGGCGGATGGAGGTGCTGCTGGAGCCGCGTGAGATCGAACGGCCGGAGGCCGAGGCGTGCGTGGACCGCTGGCGGGCGTACTTCGGCGAGGCGCCGAGCAAGCGGTGGGCGAGCTGCCACGTGCTGGGGCTGCGCGGCTGGTTCGACGGGCGGGCCGGCGGCGAAGAGCCGGAGGTCTTCGACACCGAGGCGCTCGCGCCGGCGTCGACGCTGGCGGCGTGCGAGGGACGCCTGCTCAAACGCATCAACGGTCAGCGCGAGCGGCTCCGCGCGGTGTGCCGGCGCGGGGTGGGCGGCGCGAGCGTCGACGTGGCCGAGCCGCTGTGCGTCGGCGTCGACCAGTTCGGGCTCGACGTCCGCGCACGCTTCGGCGTGGTGCGGGTGGAGTTTTCGAACGAAGCGCGGGACGAGGCCGACGCGACGCGGATGATCGAATCGTTGTTGCACGCCGAATAACGGCGTCTGGGTGGGGCGGGCGTCCCGCCCGCCCAAAGATTACGGAGAGATGACCGGAGGGCGGGCGGGACGCCCGCCCCACCCAAAGACATGTGAACCTATGCGAGAATCGCATGCGCATATCGATCTGATCGGCGAATCGCTGGCGCTGACGAGCGTGGGCGAGTGTACGAGCGTCGCCGAGGTGCTCGACGCGGTCCGCCGTGAGGCCGAGCGCGTGGAGAAAGGCGAGAGCCCGTGGGGGCACTGGGTGCGCATGCGCGGCCTGCACCGCGGCCGGCTCGCCGAGAAGCGCTGGCCGACACGGGAGGAACTCGACGAGGCTACGCGGGGGCTCCGCGGGGGGAGGGGGGGGCCGTGTGCCTTGTTGGCGTTTGATTACCACTCGGTCGTCGCCAACTCCGCGGCTCTTGCCGAGACGGGGCTGAAGGCCGGCGACCGCGTGCCGCCCAACGGGCTGGTGTGCGTCGACGAGCGGACGGGCGGTGCGAGCGGTTTTCTGATCGAGCAGGCGGCGTACAAGGTGTGGGACGCGGCGCCCGCGCCGGTCGGCGTCGAGCGGCGCGGCTTCGTGCTCGCCGGGTTGCGGCACCTGGCGTCGTTCGGCTACACCGAAGCGCACGACATGTTCAGCGAGGAATGGCTGGGGCCGGTGCTGGGCGAGCTCGACCGCGCGGGAGAGCTTGCCAAGCTCGGCATGAGCGTCAAGATGTACGCGCCGGTGAAGCGGCTCGAAGCGATCGCGGCGGGTCGGCATGCGTGGCAGAACGGGCGTGTGTGGCTCGCGGGGGGGAAAATTTTCGCCGACGGGACGCTCGGCAGCCGGACGGCGTGGATGCTCGGCGAATATCCGGAGCCGGTCGCGGGGATGCCGCGGGGCAAGGCGATGGTGAGCGAGGCGGAGCTCGACGCGGCGGTCGCGTTGACGGCGTCGCTGGGTTTGGAACTGGCGGTGCACGCGATCGGCGACGCGGCGGTGCGGATGGTGCTCGACGCCAAAGAGCGGTACGACCACATTGAGGCGGACAAGTTTCAGGCCAGGGTGCGCATCGAGCACGCGGCGGTGGTGGCGGAGGAGGACGTGCCGCGGTTTGCGGAGCTGGGTGTGGCGTGCAGCGTGCAGCCGTGCCACTTGCCGGGGGACGCGTCGTTCATCGAGCGGCTGCCCGCGGGGACGGCGGATCGGTTCCAGCCCTTGCGCGAGCTGATCGACGCCGGGTGCGTGCCGGGCCGCGGCTGGTTGAACGATCCGAGGGACGAGCGATCGGGGCTGTGGTTCGGCTCGGACGCGCCGATCGTCGGCGCCGACCCGGACGACAGCGTGCATGCGGCGACGCAGCGGCGGAAGCGCAGCAAGCCGCAGAACGAGGCGCTGGGGTGGGAGCAGCGGATCAGCGAAGACGAGGCGTGGGCGGCGTTCGGGCGATAACGTGTTCGAGTGGGCACAGGCGTCTCGCCTGTGCGCATATGTTTGAAGGGTCAACGCACAGGCGGGACGCCTGTGCCACGGTAAGAACATCCATGAGACCGCTTGTTGCCATTACTCGTCAGGTGCCGGAGGGTGCGTGGGGCGCGGCCGAGGTCGACGGCGCGGAGGTGAAGATCGCCCCGGCCGAGCGCATGTCTCGCGAAGAGCTGCTCGACTTCGTCCGCGGCTCGACGGCCGTCGTCACGATGTTCCACGACCGCGTGGACGACGAGTTTCTGGATGCCGCCGGGCCACGGTTGAAGGGCGTCTGCAACTACGGCATGGGGTACGACAATGTGGACGTTCCCGCGTGCGCCAAGCGCGGCGTGATCGTGGCCAACACGCCGGATGTCGTGACCGAGGGGACGGCGAACATGGCGATGGCGCTCTTGCTCGCTGCGGCGAGGCGCATCGGCGAGGGGGACCGCTTCGTCCGCGCGGGCGGCCTCGAACAGGCCGGCGGCATGGGCATGGCCGACTTCCTCGGTGTTCATCTCAGCGGCGCGACGCTGCTCATCGTTGGCGCGGGGCGCATCGGCCGCGGCGTGGCGATGCGGGCGGTGGGGTTCGGGTTGAAGATCCTGTACGTCGCGCGGAGCCGGCACGCGGACTTTGAAGAGCCGCCGATCCGCGCCGAGCGCGTCGAGCTGGACGAGGGGCTTGCGCGGGCGGACTTCGTGAGTATCCACCTGCCGTTGACGGACCAGACGCGGCGGCTCATCGACGCGCGGCGGCTCTCACTCATGAAGCCGACGGCGGTGCTGGTGAACACCGGCCGCGGCGCGGTCGTCGACGAGGCGGCGCTGGTGTCGGCGCTGCGCGATGGAAAACTCTTCGCGGCGGGGCTCGATGTGTTTGAGGACGAGCCGCGTGTGCATCCGGGGCTGGTTGAATTGGACAACGTGGTGATGACGCCGCATGTCGGCTCGGCGGAGCGGCGGTGGCGCGAGCGGCAGACGCGGATCGCCTGCGACAACGCCGCGGCGATCATCGCGGGCGGGCGGCCGCCGAATCTCGTCACGCCGTGAGCGGCGATGACCACCGGGCGGCGGAGGAGGAATACGATCCGCCCCATGACCCAGCCATCGACCAAGCCGCGGATCTTGACGGGCGACACGCCGACCTCCACCGGGCTGCACCTAGGGCACTGGGTCGGCTCGATCGAGAACCGGCTCAAGCTGCAGGAGCAGTACGACTGCTATTTCCTGTTGGCCAACATGCACGCCTTCACGACGCTGGCCGACAAGCCGGGGGACATCCGGGCCAACACGATCGGCATTGTCAAGGACTGGCTCGCCGCGGGGATCGACCCGGAGAAGGCGACGGTGGTCTTGCAGACCGAGATCCCCGCGATCGCCGAGCTGACGTGGTTCTTCGCGATGCTGCTGCCGTTCAACAAGGTGATGCGGAATCCGACGCTCAAGACCGAGATCGAGACCAAGGGCTTGGGCGATTCGTACTCGTTCGGCTTCCCGATGTACGCCGTGGGTCAGTGCGCCGACATCCTGGCGTTTCGGCCCGAGCTGGTGCCCGTCGGCGAGGACCAGGAGGCGCACATCGAGATGTGCCGCGACGTGGCGTCGAAGTTCAACCAGCTCTACTGCGGCGTTGGGAATCGCGTCCCTTTGGAAGAGCACGCCAAGGCGGGCGGGGTCTTCCCGATCCCCAAGGCGCTGATCGGGCGCGTGCCGCGGCTCATGGGGATCGACGGCGTCAACAAGATGTCCAAGTCGCTGGGCAACGCGATCTTCCTCTACGACACGCCGAAGGAGGTCGAGAAGAAGGTCAAGAAGATTTTTACCGGCCGCCAGTCGCCGACCGACCCCGGCGATCCGGGCTCGGTGCTCATGCAGTACTGCGAGGCGTTTCTGCCGGCCGAACGGGCCGCCGAGATCAAGGACAAGTACGCACGCGGCGACAACATCGGCGACGGGCACATCAAACTCGAACTCGCTTCGGCGATCAACACGCTGCTCGCCCCCGTGCGCGAGCGGCGTGAAAAGCTCGACCGCCCCCCCTCCCCCGATTACGCCGGCGGCGACGCGATGGCCCTCGACGTCATCCGCCGCGGCACCGCTCGGGCGAATATCGTCGCGGAAGAAACGCTCCACCTCGCCAAGCGGGCGATGCGGCTCGACTACGGGAAGCGAAGCGTGAAGTGGGCGGAGTGACAGCGCGACGATCTTGTTCCAAAAACAACGCGGCCCAGGGACATGTCCCTGGGCCTCTTTTTCTAGAGTCAAATGCAAGTGTGGTGAACAGAAGACACGAACGTGTGATTTCGGTCTCCTGTTCACTGTTCACTATTTACTGTTCACTTCTTCTCTCAGCACCCCGCCAGCCAGACCGTCAGGAAGTCGAAGATGTCCTGCACGGTGAGGCCGTTGATGTGGTTGAAGTCCGCGGCCGGATCGCCCTGGAGCCATGCGATCAGGAAGTCGAAGACGTCCTGCACAGTCACGCCGAAGGTTCGGTTGAAGTC
The DNA here is from genome assembly GCA_964652945.1 of uncultured Phycisphaeraceae bacterium. Classification (GTDB taxonomy): domain Bacteria; phylum Planctomycetota; class Phycisphaerae; order Phycisphaerales; family UBA1924; genus CAZZDW01. The sequence continues at coordinate 31,804 of CAZZDW010000019.1, read as the reverse complement.
GGCCGGGCACCGTCCGTTGTCGAAGCGGATGCGCACGGGCGGCGAGTCGGCGTAGACGCCGTTGGTGTCCCACGCCACGAGCACGACGTCGACCACCCAGCCGCCGGTGGTGATGTACCCCTGGCCGTGCGGGTGCGTGCCGGCGCCGACGATGAACGAGCGGGCCTCGCGGCTGGACGCCTGGCTGTCGGCGGCCCCGATGAACTCGCCGGTCAGCCCGTCGAACGTCCCCCACACGAACGACGACGTGCCGTAGCCGCTCACCGTGTACACGGCGGCGATCTCGTAGGCGAAGTTGCCCCCGTCGAGGCGCCCCGACGAGGCGTAGTAGTCGCTGGTGAGCGTGAGCCCGCTGCCGCCGTACCACCCGTCGTAGAGGCCGGTGAGCGGCGTGGTCACGGCGTAGACCGCGGTCGAGCCGTTGTACAGCAGCCGGTTGTTCGCGATCGAATACGCCGATTCGCTCGGCTGGTAGCCCGCGCGGATCACGGCCTGTTTCTGCGGCGTGCCGGCGACGGTGTCCACCGTGAGGTGGTTGTGGGCCAACGCGGGCGTGCATAAACACGCCGCGGCAACGAGGATGGCTGGGATGAAATCAGTTCGCATATGAGGATCTCCAAAACAAACACAGTCGGGTATCACGGAAGGTCCGAATAAAAAGTTGTGCCCGCCGGGGCGTGCCTGGCCCGAGGCGGCCAGAGGCGGCTCGGTGTGCCGTCCTCAGCGGGCGGTCTCGGGATCGAACGGGCTGGTTTCCCGGCTGAACGCCGCCGAGAAGACCCGCCAGCGCACCGCGGCGGCGTGCCCGTCGGCGTAGAGGTAGTTCCCTGCGTCGGAGTGCCGCATGACGGCGACGGCGCGCTCGACCTCCGCCGCCGTGGCGAAGTCGTGCGTGACGAGGTGGTCGATCGTCCCCTCGCCCTCCGGCTCGTACATGTAGATCGTCTTCTCCGGCCGCGGCACGAGCGTCAGGCGGTCATAGGCCCGCTCGCGCCCGCCGGGGATCGGCTTTGTGGTAAAGGGGTCGTAGTCCAGCCCCGCGGTCAACGGCTCGAAGTGCTCGTTGGTCGCGTAGCTCGTCGCCCGCCGGTCGCGGTACGGGTCGAGCGGGCAGAGCAGAGAGCCGGGAAGGATGCCGTAGACCTGGAGCGACTGGTGCCACGCCAGCGCGTGGTCAATGCGCCCTGCCGTGTGGCTGGAGAGGGGGTAGTGCTCGCGGTTGGCGTCGGCGTACATCACGACGGCCTGCCCGATCGAGCGCAGGCCGACGAGGCAGACCGTGTCCTTGGCCGCCTGGCGTGCCCGCCCGAGCGCGGGCAGCAGCAGCGCGACGAGCACGCCGACGATCGCGACGACGACCAGCAGCTCGATCAGCGTGAACGCCGAGCGGGCCCCGGCGACGACGCGCGGGGAACAACGCATGGGACAACTCCCATCGGGTTGATGAGCAGGACAGCTCTTGTCCAGAGCACGACGATCGATGCGATCTCAATACGAGACGCGAGCGCCCCCCCAAGCGAGCGTGTTGCTCGTCTCTGGTGAGATCCGATGTCAGAGGTCTGAGATGCGCTTGCACCTTCAACCCCGCGGCGGAGGCGGCGTCACCTCAAGACTGCGCCAAGCCAGGCGTCCGCAGTCATAGGGAATTGCCTGATAGACCCGCGTGGGATTCGCGAAGAGCAGGTGCGCCGGTTGCGCGACCACCGGCACGACGACCGAGGCGAGCAGGGTTTGCAGGCCCTTGCAGCCGAGGGCCGTCAGCGTCGGCAGGCCGGAACGGTCCGAGGTCTCGGCTTCGCACCCTTCGGGTTCGACGGCCGCCGACGTCGGCGCGGCGTCGTCCGTTTCCGCGGCACAGCACAGCGGGCACGCCGGCTTGGCCTTGGCCGGCTTTTGAGCGACCGTCGATTCCAGCGGCGAGAGGTCGACGTAGTCGGGGACGGGGACGTGGTGCTGGCGGGCCCAGGCGACCTTTTGCGCGAGCGTGTGGCACTGGCAGGTGGTCCAGCACTCGTGGGCCGAGCCGCAGGCGCACGCGCCGCCCTGGCACGGATACGACGGCTCGTCGGCCATGCCCAGCGAGGCCGCCGCGTGGCCGAAGAGTCGGGCGAGGTAGGCGGGGCTGGGCGAGACGCCGATCGCCGCGGCGAGGTACGCCGCGAGCCCGACGACGCCCAGCGCCACGGCCACGCCGCGCCGGCCCGGCAGTCGCCGAGTGATGCGCCGAGGCAGGGATGAGCGAATCTTGCGGAACAAGAAATACTCTGGTTTGGCAATACGGCTCGCCGCATGGTAGCCGGGGGGAACGGCGGGCACCAGCGGCTTTGCACAGGCGAGACGCCTGTGCCACGGCAGAAGCAGGCCGCGGGTTTCATACCATCTCGTCGGATGGCGATCTATCTCGACAACAACGCGACGACCAAGCCACTGCCCGAGGTGACGGCGGCGATGGGGGAAATGCTCGCCGACCACTGGCACAACCCCTCGGCCGTGTACCGCGACGGGCAGGCCGTACGGCAGCGGGTGGACCTGGCCCGCAAGGACGTCGCCGCGTTGATCGGGGCGAAGCCGCGGGCGATCACCTTCACCGGCTCGGGGACCGAGGCGATCGACCTGGCCGTCCGCGGCTACCTCACCGCGCGCCGACGCGCGAATACGACAGCGAAACCGGGGACCATCATCACCACGCCGATCGAGCACTCGGCCGTGCGCGGCCTTGTCGACGAGCTGCGCACGCACCACGGCTTCACCATCCGGCATGTCGAGATGGACGCCGAGGGTGTCGTGATCCCCGGATCGCTGAACAAGTTGCTCACCGCGGCGTCATTGAGCGGCGATCGGGTCGAGTTGGTGAGCATCCAGTGGGCCAACAACGAGACCGGCGCGGTGCACCCGATCGCGCGGCTCGGCGAGATCTGCCGTGCGCACGGCGTGGCGTTCCACTGCGACGCGACGCAGTGGGTGGGGAAGATGCCGGTGGGGGAGGCTTTTGCAGATTTCCTGACCTTTTCGCCGCACAAGTTCCACGGGCCCAAGGGCGTGGGCGTGGTGTACGCTCGGCCGGGGCTCGGCTTTTCGCCCCTCATCCACGGCGAACAGGAGCAGGGCCGACGCGGCGGCACCGAGAACACCCACGGCATCGTCGGCGCGGGCGTCGCCTGCCGCCTCGCCGCCGAGTGGCTCGCCGACCCGGGCAACATCGCGCGCGGTGCGGCACTGCGCGACCGTTTCGAACGCGGCGTGCTGGCCTCTGTCCCCGACGCGGTGGTGAACGGCCCCGCATCGTCCGATCCGATGCGTCGCCTGTGGAACACGACCAACATCGCCTTCCCACGGCTGGAGGCCGAGGCGCTGCTCCTGCTCCTCTCCGAGCACCTGCCGGGCGTCTGCTGCTCGGCCGGGGCGGCCTGCTCGTCGGGCGCGCTCGAGCCCTCGCCCGTCCTGCGGGCGATGGGCATCGCCCCCGAGACGGCGCACGGGGCGCTCCGTTTCAGCACCTCCCGGCTCACCACGGCCGACGAGATCGACGAGGCGGTCCGCGCGGTCAACGCGTGCGTCGAACGCCTGCGCGCGTCGATGGTGTGAAGGGAAAGGCGTCGGGCGTCAGGCGTGGGGCGTCGGTGTCATGACAGCCAACGGCTTCCGCCGATGCTCTTCGCCTTCGGATTTCCCCTTAGCGACCGACGCCTCACGCCCTACGCCTCACGCCGTTCTCGTGTAGACTCCGCGTCATGAGCCAATACCCCGCCCAGGACCCCTACGGGTCGTACGACGCCGCCGCCCAGCAGCCCGCCAAGACCAGCGTGCTGGCCATTCTCTCGCTGATTTGTGCGCTGCTGTGCATCACCTCGCCCTTGGGCCTGGTCTTCGGCGGCCTGGCGATCGTGGTGATCAGCCGTTCCAACGGGCGGACCAAGGGCATGGGCCTGGCGATCGCCGGCACGGTCATCGGGCTGATTTTGTCCACAATTCTGCTGGTGATGGTGGTGGGGGCGGCCCAGTTGAACAAGGCGGTCGGGACGATGTTCGCCGCACCGCTGGGCGCGGTGTTGCAGGATGTCGAGGACGAGGACATCGCCGGCGTCCGGGCCGGGCTCTCGCCGACGCTCAACGCCGCGACGACCGACGACGAGATCAAGGCCTTCCACGCCGAGCTCCGGCAGAACTTCGGGGCGTACAAGACTTATCCGTCGTCGATCTTCGACATGATCACGCAGTACGGCGAGATCGGCCCACAGATGCAGTCGCTGCAGGGCCTGCTCGGGCAGAACCAGGCCGGGGCGATGCCGATCCCGATGGAGTTTGATCAGGGCGTGGTGCTGGTGCTGATCGAGTTCCCCAGGCAGGGCGGCACGCCGGCGCCGGGGACGGTCTTGCCGCCGCTCGAGCGGCTGGGCGTCTACATCCCTGGCTCGAACACGATCGTGTGGATCGACGAGGCGGGGGAGCAATCGGGCTCGGACTTGCCCGCGGCCGAGATGAACGAAAGCACGCCCGGCGCCGCCGCCGAACCGGCGGAGCCCGTGCCGGCTGATGAAGAGCCCGGGGGCGCGAACCCGTAACACACTTCGCGCTCAAAACAGAAACCGCGGGACATGTCCCGCGGCTTCCTCAGGGCTTTCACGCTACATTGTGGGCATGAGCGCACCGGCGGATGAATCAGACACGCTTGACTTGGGCGACAGCCCCTCGGACCCGACCAAGGCCGAGAAGCGGGGCGAGCCGGTCATCTCGGTGCGCAACCTCGTCAAGCGCTTCGAGGGTCGTGCCGTGCTCAACGGCATCAACCTCGACGTCATGCCCGGCGAGACCATGGTCATCATGGGCGGCTCCGGCTCGGGCAAGAGCACCCTCCTCCGCTGCATGATCGGCTCCATCCAGATCGACGAGGGGAACGCCAGCCTCTTCGGCCGGTCCATCTGCGGCCTCTCCGAGCAGCAGATGGACCAGGTCCGCAAAAAATTCGGCATCCTCTTCCAGTCCGGGGCGCTCTTCAACTCGATGACCGTCGCCGAGAACGTCGCGCTCCCGCTCCAGGAGCACACCGACCTCGACCAGGAGATCATCGACATCCAGGTCAAGATCAAGCTCGAACTCGTCGGCCTCCGCGAGCACGCCGACAAGTACCCCGCGCAGATCTCCGGCGGCATGAAGAAACGCGCCGGCCTCGCCCGCGCCCTCGCGCTCGACCCGCGGATCCTGTTCTACGACGAGCCGTCGGCCGGGCTCGATCCCGTCACCAGCGCCGAGATCGACCGGCTCATCGTCGACCTGACCAAGAAGCTCGGCGTCACCAGCGTCGTCGTGACGCACGAGATGGACTCGGCCTTCACAATCGCCGACCGCATGGCGATGCTCGACAAGGGACGCATGATCGTGGTGCGCGAGCGGGCGTGGTACGAGCAGATCCGCGCGGTGCCGTCGGAGAAGGTCGCCTCGCTCAGCCTCGACGAGCAGCTCATCCGCCAGTTCATCCGCGGCGACGCCGAGGGGCCGATCACCCAACGCCGCGCCGAGACCAACTACGCCGAGGACCTCCTCGGCGAGACGCCCGGCGGCGGGCTCATCGGCCCGAGCATCGAGGCGACGAGGGGATAAATAAATGGCAAATGGCAAAGAGCCAAATAGCAAATTCAAACCAGCAACTGAATGACGTGCGTCGAATTTGCTATTTAGCCATTTGCTATTTGCCATTTCCTGACCTCCTCGCAGTACACTTGTCCTGAGGTTCTTCCATGGCCATCGCCCGCAGCTCCCGAAACACCGTTCTCGCCGGCCTGTTCGTGATCGTCTCGATCGCGCTGGGCGTGGCCGTGGTGATCGTGCTGGCGGGCATCGGCGATGCGCTGCGCGTCAAGACGAAATACGAGGTCGACTTCTCCCTCCTCGACGGCGCCGACGGGCTCGAGCCCGGCTCGCCCGTCAAGATCGGCGGCCAGCGCGTCGGGCAGGTCCTCTCGTGGGAGTTTTACCACGACCAGTCCCCCACGGTGAACCAGGAGGGGTACCGCGTGCCGGCCGGCGTGCGCGTCATCATCGAGATCGACTCGTCGATCACCCTCTTCGAGGACGCCGAGGTGTACCTCGTCCGCCCGCTCCTCGGCGGCAACAGCCAGATCAACATCCCCTCGGTCGGCGACGGCACGGGCATGGGCGAGGGGTACGCGGTCCAGGGGAGCGGCCCGGTGCTCGAGGAGGGCGAGCGGCTGACGGGCTCGCTGGGGCCGCCCGCGTTCATCGCGCAGAGCGACTACCGCCGTTTTCAGCGCATCCTCGACAACGCCGCGAGGATCAGCGACGAGATGAGCAAGGCCGTTCCCGACGCGCGCGAGGCCGTCGCCTCGGCGCGGCGGATCATGACCAAGTTCGAGGAGGCCTCCCCCGGCTGGCGCGGCGACATCGACGCGACGCTCGCCAGCGCCCGCGCCGCCGCGGAGAAGTGGCCCGAGGTCGCCGACAACGTCAAGGACGGCGTGGAGGAGGGCCGCCGGCTCATCAGGAGCGGGCAGGAGATGGTCGACAACACCCGCGAGCCGTGGCGGCTGACCATCGAGGCGTGGCAGCGCACCGCCGAACGCTTCGACCGCACCAGCACCTCGTTCGAAGAGGACGCCTGGCCCCGGATCGTCGAGGTGCTCGAGAAGGTCAAGGAGGGGACGGACACGTTCGTCCGCGCCGGGCAGGACGCCGAACGGCTCGTCGCCGAGTCGATGCCGGGCCTGCGCGACATGGTCGCCGACGCGAGCATGGCCGCCCACCAGCTCAAGATGACCACCGTCGAGGTCCGCGCCTCGCCGTGGCGATTGCTCTACCAGCCCACCAAAAAAGAGCTGGAGAACGAGCTGCTCTACAACTCGGTGCGGGCCTACAGCGACGCGGTGGGGCGGCTCAAATCGGCCTCCGAGGCCCTCGAAGCCGCCACCGCCCGCTCCCAGGAGATTCAGGCCTCCGGCGGGCAAGTCAACGCGGCGGAGACCGACCGGCTGGTCGAGAAACTCAACGAGGCGTTCGCCGAATACAAGCAGCAGGAAGAACGGTTCTTCAAGCGGTGGGTCCGTGACGCGGAGTGAGTCTCATGCTGCCCAACCTCCTGATCGCGGCCGCGTGCGTCGGAACGGTGAGTGAGCCGGGGCGTGCCGCCCCGATCGGTGAGCCGGAACGCCCCCCCGCCGCCCCCGTCGCCCCGGCCGCTTCGCCCGCTCTCGAACAAAGGGCCGCGATCATGCTCGACGCCCTCGCCCGTCTCCGCCTTGCCGAGTGGCTCGACCCCGCGATCACCGGGCCGGACGCCGCGATCGTGGGACGAGCGGTGACGCCCGAGGCCGACGGGGCCGCGTGGGGGACGGGGGGGGAGGGGGGGCGCGCGATCGTGCTCGTCCACGGCGTCGACGACGACTACATCATGTGGGACGAGCTCGCCCCCGCGCTCATGCACGCCGGGTACGCCGTGCTGCGGTTCGACTTCCCGCACCGTCAGGGGATCGACCACTCGGCCGACATGCTCGGCGAGTCGCTGACGGCCTTGCGCACGCTCGGCGTGACGAAAGTCGACCTGGTGTGTCATTCGCTGGGGGGATTGGTCTCGCGTGATCTGTTGACACGCCGCGCGTGGTACGCGGGCAAGGCCGAGGGCTCCGAAAAAAACGCCAGTGTGTTACCCACAGTCGAGCGGCTCATCATGATCGCCACGCCGAACCACGGCGCGCCGATGGCGCACCTGCTGCCGGCTCGGCACGCGATGTTCAGCACACGCGGCTGGTTCGGCGGCCCGAAGGTCAGCCCCGCGCCCGAGAACCATGAACACGCCGCCGGCCCGCTCTCGCCCCGCGGCGGCGATGCGGCGGCCGACCTGCTCCCCGGTTCCGAGTTCCTCCGCGACCTCAACAACCGCGACACCGGCCTCGGGCACGGCCTGCCGGCCGGCGTGGCGATCACCAACATCGTGCCGACGGTGGTGCCCAGGCGCTGCCAGCAGTGGGTGAAGGACGCCGTCGACGCGCCCCGCGTGCGCGACGCGCTCGGCGAGAGGGCGAGCGAGCGGGTGGCGTCGTACTTCGACGACGCGGTGGACACGATCGGCGACGTGTTGGTGCCGCGGAACCGCGCCGAGCTGGCGGGCGTCGCCGACACGGTCTACGTCGACGCCGACCACCGCTCGGTGGTGAACCGCTGGGGGATCACCGATGCGTTTGATAAGATCGCCGGCAAGGAGCCGAAGCCCGCGCCGGCCATCCCGATCGTGCTCGACCGACTCGCGCGGGAGACGAACTGACAGGCGTGAGGCGTAGGGCGTGAGGCGTCGGTGGCTGGGGTGATGCCGCGTGCGTCAGAGTGCCGGCGCGGGTCGTTGTTTCTCATGACACCGACGCCCGACGCCTGACGCCCCACGCCTTTTCCATCAATCCACCGCCACCGGCTCCAGCGTCTGGACCGGCATCTGCATCGGCGCGGGCGAGGCCGACAGGCTGAGCATCCGCTCGAGCGCGACCAGCGCCCACTTCCGCGCTTCGCTCGGCACCACGATCCGGTTGACCACCTTCCCCTTCGCCAGGTTGTCGAGCGCCCAGCACAAATGCGGCTGGTCGATCCGGTACATCGTCGTGCACAGACACTGACAATCCGACAGGATGCGCACCTTGACATCACGCTCGACGGCTTCCTTGGCCAAACGTGTCACCAGATGCACCTCGGTGCCGATCGCCCAGCTTGTGCCCGGCTCGGCGTTGCGGATGGTCTTGAGGATGTACTCGGTGCTCCCCGACAGGTCGGCCTTGTCGACGACCTCTTTGCAGCACTCGGGGTGGACGAGGATTTTTACATTCGCGTCTTGCGCTCGTGCTTGATCGCAGTGTTCCGGGCGGAAGAGCTTGTGCACCGAGCAGTGCCCGGCCCACAGGATGACCTTCGCACGCAGCAGCTCGTCGGGCGTCATGCCGCCCAGCGACTCGCCCTTGGCGACACGCCGCGGATCGAAGACCGCCGTCTGCGTCTCGACGTCCAGCCCATACTTCGCGGCCGTGTTGCGCCCCAGGTGCTGATCGGGCAGAAAGAGAATCTTGATGTCCGACGCGGGCGAATCGGCATTCGGCATTCGGGATTCGGCATTCGTCGAATCCACGGCGTGCCCGTTCTGCGCATGCTCAACGCCGCTTGCCGAATGCAGTTCATGCGGCATCGACGATTCAACATTCGCCGAAATGATCTCGGACGGGTCCACCGAATGCCGCTCATCCGGCTCGTCGAGGTTCAACGGCTCGGTCCCCCCGTTCATCGCCCACTCGAAAACCTTCGCGGCATTCGAGGAGGTGCAGACGATCCCGCCGTGCATCCCGACGAGGGCCTTGATCGCCGCCGTCGAGTTGATGTACGTGATCGGGATAATGCGGCCGTTCCACCCCTGCGAGCGCAGCGTCGCGTGCAATGTCTCCCACGCGGCCAGCGCGTCGTCGTAATCGGCCATGTCGGCCATCGAGCACCCCGCCGAGAGGTCCGGCAGGATGACGTTCACGGCATCCGGCGTGAGCAGGTCGGCCGTTTCGGCCATGAAGTGGACGCCGCAGAAAACGACGTGCTGTGCGCCGCGCTCTCGCACTTTCTCCGCCGCGAGCTGCGAGAGCTTGAGCGAGTCGCCGGTGAAGTCGGCGTGGCGGATGATCTCGTCGGTCTGGTAGTGGTGGCCGAGGATGACGAGTTTGTCGCCCAGCTCCCTGCGCCGGGCGGTGATGCGTTCGGCCAGCGCGTCGGGCGACGCACGGAGATACTCGTCGGGGAGCGACGGTTGCCACAGCATCGGTTCGGGGCCTCCTCTTCAACCCTTCCTACGATGACATTCTAGTGCATGTGCAGCGTTTGACGAACAAAATGGCCAAGAAGTTGCGGGCGCACCAAGAACGGGCGTGCACGCACACCAACGCCCAGGGGCGTGTCCCTGGGCCTCAGTTTTAGACAGCGTTGCGTACGCCGATCGGGTTATCGCCCCGCGTCGACCTTGGGGAGCATCCCGGACTTGCGCAGCTCCTGCTCGGCCAGCAGCTTGCCGCGGATGAGGTTGAGCCGGTCGGCCACCTCGGCCATCGGCGGCCGGTCGTCGGGGTTGATCTCGACGCAGTCCATCACGAGCTTGTCCATCAGCGCCGGCACGCGCGGGTTGATCTCGATCGGCCGCTTGGGCTTCTGGATCAGCGAGTCGTCGAGCGAGCCGAGGAGCGAGTCTTCCTTCGCCAGCGCCGTCGGGACGAAGTGCCGCGTGAGCAGCCAGTACATCGCCGCCCCGAGGTTGTAGACGTCCGTCTTGCCGGTGATCGCCCGGCGGTGCACCTGCTCGGGCGCTATATAGTCCGGCGTCCCCTGGATGCGTTTTTTCACCGTCCCGGCCTTGCACGACTGGCCCAGGTCGATCAGCTTGGCGTTCATCTCCGAATCAACAATGATGTTGTTCGGCTTCATGTCCGCGTGGACGTACCCCGCCCGGTGCATGTACGCCAGCGCCTCGGCCGACTGCTCGCAGATCCACGCGCAGTCCTCGAACGTCTGCGGCGGCTCCCTCTCCACCGCCGAGCCGTCCACCAGCTCCATCACCAGGAACAGCTCCCCCGTCGAGAGCAGGCCGTCCTTCTTGCGGATCAGCTTGTCCACCTTGCGGATCCGCGGGTGGTCGAGCTTCGAGGCGATCAGGTACTCCTGCTCGGCCTGGTCGAGGAAGCGCTGGTCCTTCTCCGTCTCTTTCTTGACGTGCTTGAGCGACCAGACCTGCTTGGTCTTGGGGTCCTGGACGAGATAGATGATGGAGGCCGCCCCTCGTCCGAGCTCGGAGAGGATGCGGTAGCCCTCGACCATGTCACCTTGCTTCTTGGCTTCCAACGGCATCGGCTTCGGCTCGGTAACACGGCCCTGCATGGAGTCGGGCCGGACGGGAAAGGGATCGTCACTCGCGAATCGTGCGGCGGCCGCACCGGCCGCTCACCCACGCACGCTCGCGCTGCATGCTCGTCGACTCACCCTGCTCATGCGACCACGCCGCACACCCAGGGCCACCACCCCTTTCCCCCTTCCCCCTTCCCCCGTCCCCTCCCATACCGACGGCTCCCTTCTATGGGAACCGTGCGGCGAGGTTTCGTGAATCAGCCGCTGGCGTTGAGCACATCGAGCATGAAGGGCGTCTCCATACGCGGGTTGGATGCCGTCGGCCTCCGTGGGCGCTCGGCGGGTGTTCGTGCAATACACATCGGGCGGGCTGGCCAAACAAGGCCGAAGAGCGGACCGGTTGAAAGGAAAGAAGTGTAGCTCACGAAGTGACAACGGTCATCGGTCGGCGACCTTGCAGACCGTGCCGGCGACCATGGCCGACCCGCCCGTGTCCCTCCCACGCCCCGCTCTTTTCGCCCCAAACCGCATCGCGGGTCCACTTCCCGGACTTTGCACGAGCAAATCATGCGGTTATCGCGCGGTCGACAAGCGTTCCATCCGCGAACGAGCCCGAAGCGCCAGCGAGGGACAGTGCCTTTGGTGGCCCCGGTCTCCAGACCGGGGCGTGGGCGTATCTGTGCATGTATGCCCACGCACCGATCTGAGATCGGTACCACCATACACTCATCTTGCGATTACTCTGCAATCACCGGCTCAGCGTCGCCCGGAACTCGGCCGTCGGGAAGAGCTTGCCTGGGTCGGCGATCGGGGCCGCGTCGCTGTGCAGGTAGACCCGCTCGGCCGGGATATCGAGCTCCCGCTGCAGGGCCTTGACGAGGGTCTCCAGCCGCCGCATCTGGGCCGCCGTGAAGGGGCGGCGGTTGCCGTCGCCCACCAGGCAGATCGAGATCGCGTGCAGGTTCATCCACTCGCCGCTCTGCCCCGCGGCGTGGGCCCCCGGCTGCTGGTCCATCCAGCGGAAGCCCACGAACAGCTCCCCGTCGTCCATCCCTGCCCCGTTGCCGATGATGAAGTGGTGCCCCAGCCCCTTGAACCCGATCGCCTCGTGCTCGGCGGCGATCGACGAGGCCGAGCCCCACATCTGCCCCGAGTGGTGGATCACGATCGCCTGCCACCGCTCACCGTCCAGCGGGCGGCGTGTCCGCGTGATGGACTCGGCCACCGACGCCGGGCCGGTCGCCGCCAGGGGCGACAGGGTCAGCCCGTCGGTCCGCGGCGAGGGCCGGCCGTCGATCAGCAGCAGCATCCCGCCGACGAGCGTCATCGCCGCGACAAACGAGACCCAGACCGTCGTCGCCCGCGAGGGCATCTTCACCGACGCCGCCGTCTGCCTCGCACGACCACCCCGGCCGGCGGTCCGGTTTGGGCGGGTGGCACGGGAAGGGCGGGATGGGGCGGTTGTACGGATCATGCCGGCGGTCGGTGCGGTGTGGAATGTCGGACACTCAACGGATCGGACAACACGCCGCGGATTCTTCCTATTTTTTCGCGTCAACTTCAGTCGGGGTTCTGCGCGTGCCGGGCGTGCCGCCGACAACGCCCGGTGCGCGTCCCAAAACCGCGGATTGCTCAAGAGCGGGCGGCGGGAGCAGCGTATGAGCGCACCGCCGAGGAGTCCGCCGCGGCGAGCCGATTTGCCGCAGATTCAAGGATTCGCCGGGCCGGTTGTGCGGGCGGGAAACAACGCCGTGCCGCATCCTGGGAAGGCAAGCGACAGCCGCCGACAACAACCGACAGTCGTTCATTCCCGCGGCATCAGCCGCGCCCGCAGGTTGGGGTGCCGCCGCCCGAAGGGGTCTTCGGTGTATTGCGGGGCGTACTGGTTGCGGATCGCGTCGTAACGGTCGAACTGCGTCCGTTCTTCCTCCGGCGAGAGCAGCGGCTTGGAGCAGCCGGCGACGCACGCCGCACACAGCGCCAGCGGGGCGGCCGTGAGGAGCACGCCGCGGACGAGTCGACGGGAGGGAAGGACGAGGGGCATCATGGTGCGCACATCAGATGGTAACAACATTGTGTGAGCCGGGGCGTGCCGCCCCGACTTGATGGAGAGCATTTTGTCTTGGGTGGGGCGGGCGTCCCGCCCGCCCTATGGGATGCCAAGAGAGCATCGATGGGCGGGCGGGACGCCCGCCCCACCCAAACCAAGTTGATTTACTTGGACGTGTGGCCTCGCGAGGAAACAGCTCTACTGAACAACCAGCTTGCCCTCGTCATCGAGCCGCACGTCGCCCCGCCGGGTGAGCTGGCGGAGTCCTTCGTAGACGGCAGCACAGACGGCTGTGGCGAGGTTGAGGGAGCGTTCGCCGGGGATCATCGGCAGCGTGAGCAGGCGGCCCGGGTGTTGGGCGAGCAGCGCGTCGGGCAGGCCGCGGGTCTCCTTGCCGAAGACCAGGTGGTCGCCGGGCTCAAAGTCCGCCTCCCACACCGGGCGGGCGGTCTTGGTGGTGAAGAGCCACAATCGCGGTGCGCCGCGGCCCGGGTGCCACTGCCGTGCGGCTGCGAGATACGCCTCCCATGAGTCGTGCTCGCGGGGGTTGAGCCGCGGCCAATAGTCGAGCCCGGCCCGCCTGCAGGCCTTCTCGGAGGTGTCAAAGCCCAGCGGGCGGATCAGGTGCAGCTCGCACCCCGTGGCGATGCACGTCCGGCCGATGTTGCCGGTGTTGTTGGGGATCTCCGGCTCGTGCAGCACGACGCGGAACAGGGGCGCTCGGGGCTCGGGGTTGACCATTCATGCAAAGCGTAGAAACAACAAGCGGCATTCAGGTGAATGCCGCTTGCCGAAAATCAACAGGTTGGCGGGGCGCCGAGCTTACTTGTCCTTCTTCTCGGCCTTTTCGATGGCGTCATGGCGGGCCTTGACGCCGGGGTCGTTCTTGATGAGGTCGGCGACGACGCGGCGGAGGTCGCCCATCATCAGCGGGTTGCCCTGCCAGCGGACGTACCCGTCGGTGGAGAAGACGACCGCGTGCGGGATGCCGGTGACCTTGAAGGCGTTGGCGAGGGTGCGTGAGGTGTCGAAGGCCTGGGCGTAGGCGTGCGGGTGCGAGTTGTTGAAGCCGCGGACCTTGGCCTCGGTCTCATCGGAGATGCCGATGATGACCAGGTCGTTGGGGAAGTCGGCCTGGAGCTTCTCGAGCCCGGGCATCGCCATGCGGCACGGGCCGCACCAGGTCGCCCAGAAGTCGACGATGACGATCTTGCCCTTGCGGTCCGGGGCCTGGCCGAGGTATTCCTCTTTGCCGAACTCGGCCGGGCTGGCCTTGCCCTGGAAGTTCTCCGCCGAGAGCTGGCCCTTGTTCTGCTCGGGCCAGGTCACGTTGTCGTAGGCGCTGGGCTCGGGGAGCTCGAAGGCCACCGAAGCGCCGTACGTGCCGGGCATGCGGCCGGCCTCGCCGGTCTTCCACTTGTTGGCCTCGGCCGTCGCGGCGGCGGCGGCGACGTCGACCGGGATCGCGGCGGCCTCGTCGGCCGTCTCGTTGACGATCTGCGAGACCGCCTCGGGGACCGACGAGGTCACGATGTCCGCGTACCGCAGGTTGCCCGCGCGGTCGATCACGTAAAAATCGGGGTCCTGGTCGGCGTACAGCGCCTCGCGGAACGCGCCCGTCGTGTCGTGCGTCGAGATGATGCCGCTGATCTTGCGCTGCTTGAGCACCTCGTCGGCCTTGTCGAAGCCCTGCTGGTGATGGATGCCGATGACGACCAGCCCGTCCTTGGCGTACTTGTCCGCCATCTGCTGGGCGATCGTCAGGCCCTGGTGCGACGACTTGTACCACGACGACCAGGTGACCAGCAGCACCGGCTTGCCCTTCAGCTCGGCCGGATCGACCTTGGCGCCGTCGAGCTTGCTCCACAGCGTCGCGTCGAAGGGCTTGAGGCTCATCTCGTCCTTGGCCTTGCGGCGGGAGCCGGCGTCCTCCAGCTTCACCTCAGAAACCGTCCGAACGTTGTCAGGAGCCATGCCCACGCCGAAGGCGAGGCCCATCGAGGCGGCGAGCAGAACGGCGGCGGTCGTGCGGGTCATCATGAGTGGATCTCCAAAGCGGATGTGCGCGGTCGAGTGACAAGTCCCAAAGCGGGTCTTGGCCTGTCGGCGTCTAGGCACTATACAGGCAGGCCCCTGTGCAGGATGCTATCGGCGGCTCCGCCTGGCCGCAAGGATTATTTGCGGCTTTTGGGCGGGGTCTTTCCGATGGGCGCGGTCTGTGCGCCCACCTTTAGACGCCCGACGCCCCCGCGGGGTTCCGCCGGCGGGCCGAAGAAAGGGTAAAGAGGGCGATCGCCCCGGCGGTGGCGACGTTGAGGGAGTCGACCCCCGGCCGCATGGGGATCCGCACGAGCCGGTCGGCCAGGGCCAGGGCGGCAGGGCTCAGCCCCGGCCCCTCGGACCCCAGCAGCAGGGCCACGCGGCTCGGGAGGGGGTTTCCTGAGAACAGCAGGTCGCCCAGGTCGTCGGCGAGGGGGGCAGGCGTCAAGGCGAGGACCGTGAAGCCCCGGTCGCGCAGGCGGCCCAGGTCGCCCGGCCAGTCGGCGCTGCGGAGCATGGGGATGCTCAGCGCGTGCCCCATCGAGACGCGGAGGGACTTGCGGTAGAGCGGGTCGGCGCATCGAGGGGAGAGGAGCAGCCGCGACGCCTTCGCGCCGATGAGCCCGGCGAGGTTGCGGCAGATGCCGCCGAGGTTGTCGTGGTTGGTCAGGTCTTCCAGGACGACCACGACCTCGGCCTCGTCGAGCAGCGCGTCGAACGTCGATGGTGCGGGGCGGAGACCGACGGCGAGGACGCCGCGGTGGATGTTGAAGCCCACCACGCTGTTCATGACGTCCTGGGGCACGAGGTAGACGGGGACCGCGTTGGAAGCGGGTGTGGCGTCGCCAACGAGCCCGCCGCGTAAGCAAGGGAGGGCGTGACTGGAGGATGGGGATGCCCGCCCTCGCTCGCGTTTCGGGCTCGTTTCGGTCATCGAGTAAGACGGATCAAGAGGACTGAAGAGATCGCGCATCGCGTCGAGGCGGGTGGGCGTGATGAGCACGGACTTGGCGCGGTAGGGGGAGTCGAAGAGGGCGCGGACGACCAGGTCGCTCTCGGCCATGAACAGGCCGCGGTGCCCGGCGGGGTCGGTCGGGTCGGTGCGCTGCAGCAGCTCGTGGTCGCGGACGTTGAGGTAGTCGGCGATGCGCGGGTCGTGTGCCGAGTCGACGGGGATGAGGGAAAAGTGCCGCGGCATGGCGCGAGCATGGTAGAGAAGGCGTGGGGCGTAGGGCGTGAGGCGTCGGTGGCTGGACTGTTGATCGGCATTCGGCATTCGCAGAACCGTGTTTTCCGAATGCCGAATCCCGAATGCCCAATGCCCAATGCCGTCTTGAGCGGTCATGACACCGACGCCTTACGCCTCACGCCTCACGCCTTTTTTTCTCCCTACACTGCCCCATGACACGCACACATTCTCTGAGCGTGACGCGGGCGGGGCTCGCGTCGTCGATGGCGTTGCTGGTGGTGCTGAGCGGTGGGATGGGCGGGTGCGACGACTCGGCTCCCCCGCCGCCGGCTGGCGGGGCGAAGCTGACGGAGAACCCCAGCAGCACGTACGGCAAGGCGGCCGGGTACAGCCGCGACGTGGCGCGGCAGATCGGCTCGACCTCCGAGGCCGAGGCGGGCCTGGCCGACGAGGTGACCGGGCAGGCCGAGGGGCTGCACGTCGCCGGGCTGGTCTGGCCGATCCCGAATACCTGGACCGACATGCTCGAAGGGAACACCAGAGGTATGCGGAGTGCCGACTACCGCATCGGCAACGACGCGACACGCGACAGCCGCATCGTGTTCTTCGCGTTCCCGCCGGGGCAGGGCGGCGACGTCAACAGCAACATCCACCGCTGGTCGACGATGATGGAGGACGAGACCGGCGGCAAGGTCGAGCCCATGACCAGCACGCGGACCATCGCCGGCCTGCCGGTGACCCTCGTCGAGATGGACGGCACGTACAAGGACAACATGGGCGCGCCCGGCGGCAGCACCCAGGCGCTCACCGGCTACTCCTTCCGCGGCGCGATCGTCGAAGGGCCACGCGGGAACGTGTTCATCCGTTTCACGGGGCCGATGGCGGTGGTCCAGCAGAACCAGGGCGCGTGGGAGTCCATGGTCGAGGGGATGCGGCGGGAGTAGGACCGGGTTCCGGGTCTCGGGTTCCGGGCTCCGGGTAAGGCAAAGTCGCACCGAACGCCGATGTGAAGGCGCACCTCTGCGTAGTGCGGGGTGTCGTGGGCTTATGCTCTGTCCGTTTTCCGTTGCTCGCTGTTTGACACCCGGAACCCGAAAGAGGTCTCACGCGTGAACTGGTGGCAAGCCGTCGTCCTGGGGCTGGTCGAGGGGATCACCGAATATCTGCCCGTCTCGTCGACGGGGCATCTCATTCTCGCGCAGCAGTTTCTCGGGCTGGACGGCGGGGGCGGCGAGGGGCACAAAGCCGCACTCGATGCGTTCAGCATCGTGGTGCAGGGCGGGGCGATCCTCGCGGTCGTCGGGCTGTACTGGGGCTGGTTTGTGCGGATGCTCAAGGGGCTTCTCGGCCGCGACGACGCGGGCCTGCGGCTGTTTGTGAACATCTGCATCGCGTTCATGCCGGCCGCAGTGGTGGGGGTGTTTCTCGATGACGTGATCGAGGAGTATCTGTTTTCGCCGGGGCCGGTGGCGGTGGCGTTGGTGGTGGGCGGCGTGTACATGATGCTCGTCGAGCAGTGGCGGGTGGGGCGGTTCTCGATGCCGCGTGTCACGGTTGGTCGGGGGGGGGGGCATGGTGTGGAACACGGGGGGACCGGCGGGAGAGAGCTGCACGAGCTGACGCCGGGGCGGGCGCTGGTGATCGGGTGCTTGCAGATCCTGGCGATGTGGCCGGGGACGAGCCGTTCGATGATGACGATCACCGGCGGCGTGCTGGTGGGGCTCAAGCCGCGTGCCGCGGCGGAGTTCTCGTTCCTGCTCGGCGTGCCGACGCTGCTGGCCGCGACGCTCTACAGCCTGGCGAAGAGTTTTCTCAAGGCCGATGAGAATGGCGGGAAGAACTTGTTCGACGTGCTGGGCTGGGGCGTGTGCATTCTCGGCATCGTGGTCGCGGCGATCAGCGCGGCTCTCGCGGTGCGGTGGCTGGTGACGTTCCTCAATCGGCACGGGCTCACGCCGTTTGGGTGGTACCGGATCGTGCTGGGGGTGTGCCTGTTCGGGATGATCGCCGGGCGGGTGATGGGGTGGTGAGGGGCCGGGTTCCGGGTCTCGGGTTCCGGGTTCCGGGTTCCGGGGTTTGAACCAACAAAGGCCAGTCCGGGCAACTCGCGATGGTCGCGCTGCCGGCAACATCTTGTTGTTGTGTCCAGCCGATCCCTCTCGCTTGCGCGAGAGGCTCTAGCGGTTAGCGGGAGGCTGAAGATGGGCCTCTTGCGCGAGCAAGAGGTTTGCCGGGTTTGACCCGAGACCCGAGACCCGAGACCCGGAACTCGTTTCTTCACTCCATCGGGTCGGCGTGCCGCCACTGGACGATCGTGGGTTTGGTTGCCGCGGCGGTCTGGGCGGCGACGGTCATGAACTGTTCTTGTTGACCGTTGGCTCCCAGTTGCGTGGTGATGGTGGTTGCCGAGGAGAAGGCCGAGCCGTTCCAGACCATGGCGTACAGGCCGCGGTTCTGGTCGGAGCAGACGGCGTACACCTCGTTGCCGGTGCTGCCGCGTGCGAGCTGGACGACCATGACGCGCTCGCCGAGCGTGGACGCGGAGGTCTCGGCCGACCATGACGAGCCGTTCCAGGAGCGGTATTTGGGGGTGAAGGAGCTTGTGCCGTACATGACGACGGCCTTGGCGGCGTCGGGCGTGAAGGCGAGGTCGACGAGGCGCCGGTCGTTGTAGCCGGTGTCGGAGCCGACCTGCGTGCTCGTGCCCCACGACGAGCCGTTCCAGAGCTGCACGTGCACGCGGCGGTTGGCGTCTTGAACGGCGGCGAAGATGCGGCCGGTCGCGGTGTCGGGGACGAGCTTGATCCAGTAGGGCGTTGCGCCGACGGAGGTCATCGTCTGCTCGCTGCCGAGCGACGAGCCGTTGTAGAGGCGGTAATACGGCTGCGAGCCGGAGGACTTGGCGTAGGCGATCAGCGCGGTGCCCCCCGAGCCGGTCGGTGCGGCGTCGAAGCTCTGCGCCGAGGCCATCGGGATCGACGTCGAGAGCGTGGTCACGCTCGACCACGACGAGCCGTTCCAGAAGGCGACGCACATTTTGGGCTCTTCGCTGAGGACCATGAGCACGATCGTGTCGGAGCCGGGCAGCGGCGTGAGCTTGATCCAGCGGACCTGGTGCGAAGACGAGAACGCGATCGTCGACGTCGTGCCGACCGAGCCGTTCTGGCAGACAGTGGAGGAGAGGTACGACGAGTTGCCGGCCTGGTAGACGATGAGCGCGTCGCCGGAGAGTTGTTCGTAGGCGGCGTCCATCACGCGGCTGTCGGCGCGGTTGGCGCTGCCGGTCAGCTCGGTGACGCTGCCCCATGTGCCGGCCGTGGCGAAGCAGACGTTCACGTCGTTGCCGTTGTCGAGCGTGGCGAGCATGGTCTCGTCGCGCACGGGGCAGGATTTGGCGACGACCCACGCGGGCTGGCCGCCCACGCTGGGGATGGCGACCGACGAGGACCACGCCGAGCCGCTCCATGTCGTGCTGTTGGGCGTGTTCTGCCCGTTTTTGCTGTAGAGCAGCGTGGGGGATGCGGCCGAGGCGGGAGCGGCGGCGGCGAGCAGCACGCACACGAGGCTCAGCCGGCGGGTGATGGACGGTGCGAAGGGCATGCCGATGATGTCGGCACAGACGGACGGGCGGATCAGCCGCGGCGGCGGGGCGGTTCAGCGGCGAAGCCGCATGGGCCGATATCCTCGCAGGAGGCGTGGGGGACGAGGGCCGATAACGGCGTCGGGATCAACCAGCTTGAGCATTGATGGAAGGACGGCCGCGTGGAGACCAGCTTCCCGAAAGACCAGATCCGTGTGCTTCTGTTGGAGAAGATCCACGAGCGTGCCGAGGAGCTGCTGCGCGAGGAGGGGTACCGGGTCGCGCGGGTGAACGGGGCGCTCGTCGGCGAGGAACTGGTCCGCGCGGTGCGTGAAGAAGCCAACGGCGGAGGCGTTCATCTCTTGGGCGTGCGCTCGGCGAGCAAGGCGACGGCGGAGTTGTTCGCACGCGACAATGAAGGAAGGTCGCCGCGGCTCCTGGCGATCGGGTGCTTCAGCGTCGGCACGGACCAGGTCGACCTGCGCTCGGCGTGCCTGGCGGGCGTGCCGGTCTTCAACTCGCCGTTTTCCAACACGCGGTCGGTGGCGGAGCTGACGATCGCCGAGGTGGTCGCGCTGCACCGACGGCTCGTCGACAAGTCGATGCAGATGCACCGCGGCGAGTGGGAGAAGTCGGCCGCCGGGGCGCACGAGGTGCGGGGCCGGACGCTCGGCATCGTCGGCTACGGGCGCATCGGCTCGCAGGTCTCGGTGCTGGCCGAGGCGCTGGGGATGCGGGTGATCTTCTTCGACACCTCGGCGGTGCTGCCGCTGGGCAACGCCCGGCCGGTGCGCTCGCTGGGCGAGCTGCTCACCCAGGCCGACGTCGTCACGCTGCACGTCCCCGACACCGCGACGACCCGCGGCCTGATCGGCGCGGCCGAACTCGGCGCGATGAAGCGCGGCGCGTACCTCATCAACAACGCGCGGGGCAAGGTGGTGGATGTGGCGGCCCTTGCCGCGGCGATCAAGGAGGGCCGGCTCGGGGGGGCGGCGCTCGACGTCTTTCCGAACGAGCCGTGGGGGGGGGGGGGGCGGTGCCAGGACTTTCTACCCGCGGGGGGGGGGGGGGGCCAGGGTCGTTTTTCGCCCACGTGGGGGCGCCACA
>CAZZDW010000019.1:0-10965 GCA_964652945.1 uncultured Phycisphaeraceae bacterium | reverse complement strand
CCCCCCGCCCGCAAGGACTTCGTCAGCGAGGTGCGTGGGGTGGGCAATGTGATTTTGACGCCGCATGTCGGCGGCAGCACGGAGGAGGCCCAGCGCGCCATCGCCGAGGACGTGGCCGCCAAGCTCATCCGCTTTGTCAACACCGGCACGACGGCCGGCGCGGTGAACGTGCCGACGGTCGAGCTGCCCGAGCAGATTCTCACGGGCGACGAACTGGGCGCGGGGGTTGGGGGGAAGGGGGGGCGGCGTGCCCATCGCATCCTGCATTTTCACCGCAACGTGCCGGGCGTCTTGAGCAAGATGCACGCGGCGATCGCCGAGGTCGGCGGCAACATCGCGGCCGAGTACCTCCAGACCAACGCCGACGTGGGGTACGTCGTGCTCGACGTCGACCCCTCCGACGGCCCCGGTATCATGCAGCGGCTCCGCGAGATCCCCGAGACCATCCGCGTGCGGATGCTGTGGTAAAGTTGCACTGCCCGATAGCGTGTGCGATGGAGATACGAACCCAAATCTACATAAATCAACTCGCTCAAGGGATCGTCGATCTTGACGAGGGAGTTGCTTGGTTTGAACAGCTTTCTATCACAGACAGACGTGCCGTATTGCAGTTTGTGCATTATGCCGTCCTGGAGTCTCACCCCGGGCCGCCCGATATCGAAGCGGCGATCGTTGGCTCAGCTATAAAGCCGACCAAGACCCCGTGCGTGTTGCTTCGTACGTACGCACCGAGGGTTGCCGCAGGAAAAATTGTTCATTTACCGGAATATGAGTTGTCCGTATCGTTTCGGCTGTTGATTGTGCTGCTGGGCGTATCCGATGCCCGGCGGAAGGCCTCTGAAACGGGAGAATGCAACCATTGGTGGCATCGTGATCTGCACGACCCATTGGTTGTTGAGACTATCCTAAAGCACTATCACTCAGGTACACTCTAGGAGAACCTGGAGAGCATCATGGCCAAGAAAACCAAAGCCAGCAAGAACAAAGACGCCGCCGCGGGCGAGAAGACCCCGGCCGGCGGGGGCAAGAACAGCCGCAAGCACGCGATCGGCGGCACGGCGGCCCTCATCGACGCGCTCAACGGCGACCTGGCCCGCGAGTTCTCGGCGATCATCCAGTACGTGACCTACGCCGCCAAGGTGAGCGGGCCGTACCGCCCCGAGCTGGCCAAGTTTTTTCTGGCCGAGGTGCCGGATGAGACGGGGCACGCGCAGTTCCTCTCCAACAAGATCGTCGCCCTCGGCGGCGAGCCGGTGAAGGAGGCGACGCACGTCGGCGAGGCCAAGACCAACCGCGAGATGCTCGAGGCGGTGCTCGAGGCCGAGGAGGAAGCGGTGAAGCGGTACACGCAGCGGGCCCAGCAGGCCGAGGAGCTCGGCGACAAGGGCCTGCAGGTCCAGCTCGAGGACATGGTCCGCGACGAGAGCGAGCACCGCGACGAGGTCGCGCGGATCCTCCGCGAGTGGCGGCTGTAAACGATCGGGTTCCGGGTTCCGGGTCAGGAGACGCAAAGACAAGCCCGAAGCGCCAGCGAGGGTGCGCAGCATCACTCGGGCGATGTCCGCGGCGTCATCACGATGAACCGCCCATCCGCATAGAGCAGGCCGGTCTGATCGCCCTCGCCGAAGACCGCGGCGTTTTGATCCCAGTTGCGCAGCACCGTCAAGACATACCCGCGGGGCGCGCCGGTGATCAGCACGCTCGGCTCGCGCCACGCCGGGCCGCCGCCGGGTGAACGGTTCTCGCTTGGAACGAACGGCACGCCGTCGTGCCCGAGTTGTCCGCGGAGCTCGTCCATCCTGCGCGTGTTTTCTTCGTCGCTGAGCCGGACCGAGCGCGGGTTGCACGCGGTGACGATCGCCCACGGCTCGGCGAACGGGAGTGAGACCGGTTCCGGGTGGTCGTGCGCGAACGTGAACGCGAGGCCGAAGCGTTCGACGGCGTACACCGCGCGGGCGTACGCCTCGTGAAACGGGGGGCGGTCATTCGCGGGATCGCTGGACATCGGCGTGATCCGGTGATCATACGGAATGCACAGGCGAGACGCCTGTGCCACGAAGGAGAACCGCGAGTTCCTACCATTCGCCGATGAGCGAGACGGAGAACGGCCAGCACCAGACGACCCACCGGCGCGTGCTCGGCATGTCGCCCTCGAGCAAGTCGCGGTACCGCGCCTTCATCGACAAGTTCAAGAAGCGGCGGCTCGACGCCGAAGGCGAAGCCCTCGCCACGTCGGAGGCCGAGGCCGAGCGGAAGAAAAAGCAGCAGCGCTCCCGCTCGTTCTTCACGCTGCTCGCCGCGTTGTGGGGCTTCCTCCGCGGGCGGCACCGGCACGTCGTCATTGCGCTCGGCACGGTCACGCTCTCGACGATCTTCGGGCTCGTCCAGCCCTACGCGACCAAGATCGCGATCGACAACCTGATGCTGAGCGAGCCCGGGCCGGCCGGGCTGCCGTCGTGGGTGACCGACACGTTCGGCGCTCACCGCGTGCACCTGCTGGTTTTGCTGGGCGTCTTGCTGCTGGTGCTCGCGCTCATCGCCAGCGTGATCGCGCTGTGGGGACGGTGGCTGATGACGCGCTCGAGCAAGTGGGTGCAGGTGACGATCCGGCGCAAGGCCTTCGAGCACGCGGCGAAGCTGCCGCTGCACCGCGTCTACCAGCTCAAGACCGGCGGGGCGACGAGCGTCCTGCGCGAAGACGCGGGCGGGGCGGGCGAGATGCTCTTCTCGCTGATGTACAACCCGTGGAAGGCGATCGTGCAGCTCATCGGGGCGATGGTGGTGCTGGCGTGGACGGACTGGCGGTTTTTGCTCGCGGGGCTGCTCGTCTTGCCGGTGGTGTGGGTGACGCACCGGACGTGGATCGCGCGGATCCGCCCGGTGTTTCGAGCCGCGCGGAAGACGCGCGAGACGACCGACGCGCACGCCGTCGAGGCCTTCGGCGGCATGCGGATCGTCCGCGGCTTTGCCCGCCAGAAGGGCGAGGCCGCGCGGTTCTCCGCCAACAACCACCTCATGGCGCGGCAGGAGATGCTCGCGTGGTGGTGGAGCCGCATCGCCGAGCACCTGTGGGTGCTCATGATCCCCGCGGCGAGCGTCTTCATCCTCGTCTACGGCGGGTCGCGCGTCGTCCGCGGCGAGCTGAGCGTCGGCGAGGTCATGATGTTCACGACGTACCTCCTGTGGCTGCTTGGGCCGCTCGAGATCCTCGTCGGCACCGCGACGACGGTGCAGAACAACCTCGCCGGGCTCGACCGCGTGCTCGACCTGCTCGACGAGCCGACGGAGCTGACCGAGGGGGCCGAGCGGTTCGCCGGCGCGCCCCGGCACTTCGTTTCGCGCGGCACCACCGCCGGGCGTATCACCATCGAGAACGTCTCGTTCAAGTACCCGACGCGCGACGAGTACGTCCTGCGCCACGTCGACCTCGACGTGCCGGCCGGCACGACCGTCGCCCTCGTCGGGCCCTCCGGCTCCGGCAAGACCACCCTGTGCAACATCGTCGCGCGGTTCTTCGACCCCAGCGAAGGGGCCGTGCTCCTCGACGGCGTCGACCTCCGCACCATCGACCCCCAGTCGTACCGGCGGCTGCTGGGCATCGTCGAGCAGGACGTCTTCCTCTTCGACGGGCCGGTGATCGACAACATCGCCTACGCGCGCCGCGGCGTGGGCTTCGACGAGGTCGTCCGCGCCGCGCAGGCCGCCAACGCCGACGGGTTCATCCGTCAGCTCGAACACGGCTACGACACGCTCATCGGGGAACGCGGCGTCCGCCTCTCCGGCGGGCAGAAACAACGCATCGCCATCGCCCGCGCCCTCTTGGCCGACCCCAAGGTGCTCATCCTCGACGAGGCGACCAGCAACCTCGACAGCGAGAGCGAGGCGCTCATCCAGGCCTCGCTCCGCCGGCTGATGAAGGACCGCACCTGCTTCGTCATCGCGCACCGGCTCAGCACGATCCGCCACGCCGACCTGATCGCCGTGCTCGAAGCCGGGGAAGGAGGCGGGCGGATCGTCGAACGCGGCACCCACGACCAGCTCATCGCCCGCGAGGGCAAATACTGGAAGATGCTGCGGATGCAACTCCTCGAAGGGACCGGGCAGGTCATCAGCGCGGAGTGAAAAGACAGGCGTCGGGCGTCGGGCGTGAGGCGTCGGTGGCTGCTGGAGCATCGGGGCGAGCGTCTCATCACGCAGGCCCCAGGCCCCAGGCCCCAGGCCCCAGGCCCAAGACCCAAGACCCAAGACCCAAGACCTCATGGTCTTATGCGTTCCTGCCGCCCCTGCTCACCTTGCTGCGGTCGATCTTGAAGGTGCCCACGAGCTGGCGGAGCGACTCGGCCTTGTTGGAGAGATCGCTGGAGGCCGTCGCCGACTGGCTGACGCCCGCGCCGACCTCTTCGGTCGCCGAGGCGATCTGCTCGATGAGGGCGGCGACTTCCTTGGACGAGCCGACGATGACCTCGAGGCGGTCGCCCGCGACGTTGGCCCGCTCGGCGCCCTCCTCGGCCTTGGCCTTGCCGGTGTTCATCAGCTCGACGGCCTCGCTGGTCTTGTTCTGGATCGCGCTGATCGAGGTCGAGACCTCCTCGGTCGCCTTGGTGGTGCGCTCGGCGAGTTTTCTCACCTCGTCGGCCACCACCGCGAAGCCCCGGCCGTGCTCGCCGGCCCGTGCGGCCTCGATCGCCGCGTTGAGGGCCAGGAGGTTGGTCTGGTCGGCGATGTCGTTGATGACGCGGATCACCTCGCCGATCTGCTCGCTGCGGGAGAAGAGCTCCTGCACGCACGCCGCCGACGAGGCCGCCGCGTCGTTGATCTCGGCGATCCCCTGCACCGTCTGGCGGACGACGGCCCCGCCCTCTTCGGCGGTCTTGCCCGCCGACTGCGACGTCGCCGCCGCGGTCGAGGCCTGGCTGGAGATCTCGCTGACCGCGCTCGACATCTCCTCGCTGGAGGCGGCGATCTCGGTGGCGGCGGCGGTCACCTCGTCGGTCGAGCCGGCGACCGAGGCCACCAGATCATGGATGCGGCTGACGAAGGCGTTGAACCACTTGCCCAGCTCGCCCAGCTCGTCGCCGCGGGTCTCGTCGACGCGCTGGGTGAGGTCGCCCTCGCCTTGGGCGATGTCCTTGAGGCGGTCGACCATCGCGTTGATCGGGCGGGTGATGCCGCGGGCGATGACGAATGAGGCGATGAAGCCGACGACGACCACGCCGCTCACGAGCAGGATGGTGGTGCGGATGGTGCTGTTGTTGTTCGCCTCGACCGCCGTCATCGACTCGTCGCAGGCTCCCTCGACCCCCGCGGTCATCTTGTCGCTCAGCTCGACGATCTGCGGCCCGAGCTTGTCCATCGTGCCGTGCACCAGCTCGTTGCGGCGATCCACCAGCGTGACGATCGACGCGAAGGTCGGCTCGAGCGTCTCGGCCTCGGCCAGCGCGCTGTCGAGCGTCCGGCCAAAGGGCGTGTTCTCGAACTGGTCCATCATCTCGCGGCCTATTGCCAGCGTCTGATTGATCGCGTCCTGTGCCGCCTTGAGCGTTTCAGGGCTCTGCGCACGCGTGTACACCAGCGCGGCGTTGCGGGCTTTCATCGCGTTCAGTTGCATATGGGCGATCCGCTGGATCGCCGAAGAGGTGTTGCCGGACGCGGCGTTCTGCTCCGCCTCGTCCAGCAACTCGATGATCCGGTCCGTGGCGGGGTTGAACTTGTTCTGCAGCAACTCGTTGCGCTCGTTGATCGCCATCTGCACGCCCTCGGCGGCTTGGGCGTACTGCGAGAACTTCGAGATCGTCTCGTCCGCCAGCGCGATGTGCTCCTGGCTGTGGAAGGTTTCCTTGAGTTCCTTGAAGTCGTGGATCGTCTTGTCCGCCAGGGTGCGGAAATCCTCCATGTCGCTGGCGGCGTTGCTGAAGAGATAGTCCTTCATCTTCATGCGGGCCCGCATGAGGGTGGTGTTCACCTTGGCGTTCTCCACGAGCTGCCCGATCCGGCGCGAGAGATCATCGTTGTTATCACGGCTCTCAACGGCGCTGTTGTACGACACGATCCCGACGACGACCGTCATCGCGACCAGAAGACCGAATCCGAGCCAAAGACGCCGTGCGATGGTCAGCTTCATGGGGGTCAGTTCCTCTCTCTGCGGCGGCAGCGCCGCCCCGGTGCGTGATGCGGGAAGACTCCTCACCATCGACGTTTGGGAGGTGTCATCTGAGTCTGGCCGGCGGCCGCCGGTGCAAATCCCCGCCCGTCCCCCCGCCGGTTCTTATCAGCGACCGTCCCGAGATGGGGGACGCCCTCGAAAGCCCGCAAACTCCGCCGGTCCTCGGGCGATTATGGCCGAGAATCGCCCTATTCTCGTGTGTCCGAAGGTGTTATCCGTTTGAGACTTCCGCCGCAGGCATGAACAATGCCCGGACAGGAGATTGCAGCCGTGGCGACCGCTTCTACCACCAATACATCCGCCCGCGCGGGCGAGATCCACCGGGCCGAGTCCAAGTCGTATTCCGAGCTGCTGGGCCTGCTGCGCGAGGCGGCGACGATCGGCTCGGTCTCGTCGCTGCTCAACTGGGACCAGGAGACGTACATGCCGCACGCGGGGGCGGCGTTCCGGGCCGAGCAGGCGGCGCTGCTCTCGACGCTGCACCACGAGCGGATCACCTCGCCGCGGATCGCCGAGCTGCTCGACGACTGCCAGCGTGACCCGGCCCTCAAGGGCGACCCGGTCGTGTGGGCCAACCTCCGCGAGATCCGGCGGATGCACGACAAGGCGACGCGGCTGCCGGTGGACCTGGTCTCGACGCTGGCCCGCGTCGGCTCGCAGGCGCAGGAGGCGTGGAAGGACGCCCGCGAGCGCAACGACTTCCCGGCCTTCGCCCCCTGGCTCGACAAGATGATGAGCCTGACGCGGCGCAAGGGCGAGTGCCTCCGCACCGGCGACCACGCCGAGCTGTACGACGCCGTGCTGGACGTCTACGAGCCGGGCGCCAAGGCGGCGGAGATCGAGAAGCTGTTCACGCCGCTGCGGGCGAGGCTGACCGACCTGGTCAAGGAGCTGAAGGCCGCCAGGAGCAAGCCCAGCGACGAGCCGCTCAACGTGCCGTTTGATCCGGCCCGGCAGCACGAGCTGGGTCACATCGTGCTCAAGGCGATGGGGTTTGACTTCAAGGCCGGGCGGCTCGACGTCACGACCCACCCGTTCTGCTCGGGCATGGCGCCCGGCGACACACGGCTGACGACGCGCTACCGCGACGAGCGGTTCACCGACGCGCTCTACGGCACCATGCACGAGGGCGGGCACGGGCTCTACGAACAGGGCCTGCCCAAGTCGGTGCGCGAGAACGGGCAGCTCGTGCCCAGCGAGGTCTACGGCACGCCGCTGGCCGATTCGATCTCGCTGGGGATCCACGAGAGCCAGTCGCGGATGTGGGAGAACTTTGTCGGGCGCAGCCGCGAGTTCTGGCAGTGGATCCTGCCGCACGCCAAGCGGCTGGCCTCGCCGGCGCTCGACCGCTACGGCGTCGAGGACCTGTACCGCGCGACCAACCAGGTGACGCCGTCGTTCGTGCGCGTCGAGGCCGACGAGACGACGTACAACCTGCACGTGATGCTCCGCTTCGAGATCGAGCGGGCGATGATCGACGGCAACATCGACGTGGCCGACCTGCCCGGCGAGTGGAACCAGCGCTTCAAGGAGTCGCTGGGCCTCGAGGTGCCCGACGACCGCAAGGGGTGCCTGCAGGACGTGCACTGGTCGTTCGGCCTGATCGGGTATTTCCCGACGTACGCGCTGGGGAACCTTTATGCCGCGCAGATGTGGGAGCGGATCGTGGTGGACATCCCGGACCTGCCCGAGCGGATGGGCCGGGGGGATTTCCTGCCGCTGAAGGCGTGGCTGAACGACAAGGTGCACCGGCACGGGCGGCATTACAGCGCGACGGAGCTGAACGCGATGATCACGGGCCAGCCGCTCTCGATCGAGCCGCTGATGAGGCACCTCGAAGGGAAGCTCCGGCCGATTTATGAGGTGTGAGAACGATGTTCGCCTGCGTGGCGCTCTTGTACGAGACGCGAGCGTAAGCGAGCGTGTACGAAACGTCAAAGGACAGGGCACGCTCGCTTACGCTTGGCGTCTCATAGAAGAGAGTTCACGGTAGGTACTTTGAAACGAGCCATCTTCATCTCCGCGGGGGTTGTCTGCCTGGTCTTGCCGTGGCTGTCGAAGGGGCTGGCGACGTACGGCGCGCCGATCGCGCTGACCCTCGGCATCGCGCTGGCCCTGAGCAACCTCTCGGCCTTCCCGAAGGAATCCAAGAAGCTCTCGCGGATGCTCATCCAGGTGGCGATCGTGCTGCTGGGGCTGTCGATCGACCTGCACCAGGTGATCGACGCCGGGGTGAGCGGGCTGGCCTTTGCCGCGGGCACCATCGTCGGCACCTTCGCCCTCGGGTACACGCTCGCGCGGCTCCTGAACGTCGAGAAGATCCTGGCGACGCTCCTCTCCTCCGGCACGGCGATCTGCGGCGGGTCGGCGATCGCCGCCACCGGCTCGGTCATCCGCGCCGGCGACGGGCCGATGAGCGTGGCGCTGGCGTGCGTCTTTGTGCTCAACGCCGTGGCGCTCTATATCTTCCCCCCGATCGGGCACGCGCTCGACCTCTCGCAGGAGCAGTTCGGCGCGTGGGCGGCGGTGGCGATCCACGACGTCTCCAGCGTCGTCGGGGCCGCGGCCCAGTACGGCCCGCAGGCCGTCGACGAGGCGACGGTCATCAAGCTCGTGCGCACGCTGTGGATCGTGCCGGTCTCGATCGGCTGCGCGTGGGCGCTCAAGCGCGGGCCGTTCGAGCGTGAAAATCCGGATCAGCGGGCCGATGACGCTCGGACCGAGGGGCTGAGCCCCTCGGCTTTCAAATCACCTGCGAAGGGCGCAAAGAAGAAGCTGGTCGCCCTGCCGCTGCCGTGGTTCATTGTGCTGTTCGTCGTCGCGGCCGGCGTGCGGACGGCGCTTCCCGAGATTACCGACATCGACGGCGTAGACGTGGCCGGTATACTCCGCGACATCGCCAAAAACGGGGCGATGGTGCTGGCGCTCTTCCTCATCGGCGCGGGGCTGTCGCGCAAGGCGATCGCCGGCGTCGGCTGGCGGCCCTTCGCCCTGGCGATCGGCCTGTGGATCGCCATCGCCTCCGTCTCGCTCGTCGTCATCCGTCAGACCGTGCCCAATACGGACGCGGTGCACGGATCGGCGCAAGAACGTCAAACGGAACACTGAGCATCGCGTAGAAACCGATCGGCGTTTCCGGACGAGACGCGAGCGGGAGCGAGCGTGTAACGCGTGCTCAAATCAAGACACGCTCCCTTGGGGGGCGGTCGCGTCTCGTATGAAATGTCAGTTCCGGTACTTGGCGTGGCACGACGAGCACGAGTCGGCGATCACGGCGAACGTCGCGTGGAGCGTCTGGGTGCTCGGCCGCTGCGCGGGGTCTTCGATCGCCAGCGCGTCCTCGAGCGCCTGCGCCTCGTCGGCCGCCACGCGGCACCACTCGCCCAGCTCGCCCTGGCCGACCCGCTCGGCCGGCGATTTCTTCAGCTCCGCCTGCCAGATCGCCCGCAGGTGGTCGGCGATCTGCGCCGCATCCGACACGCTCGAAACCCCCCGCACCGCGGGCACGGCAAAGTCGATCGCGTCGGCCGCCTGCAAGCGGCTGAAGGCGTCGTCGATCTCGAGCATCAGGTGCGTGGTCGTGGGGATCGCCGCGACCGGCGGGAACTCGGCCGGGGCGGCGTCGATCCGCGCCGTCTGCAGCGCCCTTGCCGAGCCCACGCACGCCCACAGCCCGGCGTAGTTCTTCCCCGTGCCCGCCGTCTTGAGGAAGGCCGTCCCCTCGTCGTCGCTCATCGCGCCGACGCCGATCCCCGCCATCGCGGCGGCCGCCGGGCTGCGGTGCTTGCCGTGATGACAGTGGATGTAGATCGGCCTGGGCAGGTCGCGCACGGCGCGGCTCAGCTCGGCCTGCTGCTCCGCCGTGATGCCGGCGTATTTGAGCGGGATGTGCACGTACCGCATCCCCCGGCTCTCGGCGGCCTTGACGTCCGGCGTCGCGCCGTCCACGCAGATGATCGTGCGGATGCCCATGTCGCGCAGCTCGTCGAAGGCCGGCTCGCCCGCGGGCATGCCGCCGGAATAGACGCCGTCGAACGCCAGGTGCAGGTTGGGCAGCAACGCGTCGTGCCCGCCCGCTTGATGGGCGGTGTGCTGGGACGGGCGCGCGGCTTTCTCCGCCGCGGTCTTCTCCGCCGCGGGGTGATCGGTGACGGCGGTCTCTGTCGAGCTTGCCGCGGGCGGCCGCTGCGGAGCCGCCGGGTCGCACCCGATCAGCAGTCCGGCCGTGAGGAGCGCCAGCACACCCGGCGTGCCGCGGGCAAGAGCCGTGCGTCCGGAGCGGCGGGCGAGCGTGAACGCGGTGCGTGTCGGCATGGCGGAATCCTCTTGGGCAAGGCGCGGACGGTCGGGGGCGGGTGGTGGGGGGGCGGTCGAGCGTCGTGGCCGGGCGTGGCCACTCTACCGGAAAGACGGTACGGCGTCCGGCGGCCGGCGGATCGGGTCTGTTCGGGATCACGCCCCGGTTTGTGCAGCCAGGCGGGCGTTCGGCCATACCATGTTCGTTGGAACCGCACACTTTTCACGGGAGTCGACCGATGCTGAAAACGTTCTCCGCTTTCTCCGCCGCGTTGCTGATGGCCGTTGTCGGCTCGGCGCTTGCTCCCGCGGCTCAGGCCGTGCAGGAATCCCAGAGCATCGCCGAACCCGAAGCCAAGCCGCTGGGCGTGGGCGACAAGGCCCCGCCGATCCAGGTCGAGCAGTGGCTCAAGGGCGAGCCGGTCAAGGAGTTCAAGGACGGGCAGATCTACGTCGTCGAGTTCTGGGCGACGTGGTGCGGCCCGTGCATCGCCGCCTTCCCGCAC
>CAZZDW010000018.1:0-45937 GCA_964652945.1 uncultured Phycisphaeraceae bacterium | reverse complement strand
GGGAGCGGGGGCGGGGGGGGGCGGGCAGATCGAGCGGTCGACGGTGATGCCGGTGGACGACCTGCCGTCCCTGGCGGCGGCGATCCTCGAAACACTCGGCGCGGGTGAGGCGGGAGACGACGAAGACGACGAGGCGGACGAACGGCTCGTGCTCATGGCGGACGTCAACAAGGCGGCGGCGGACGAACTGGAAAGACTCCTCAAGATGAATGGTTCTCGCGGGAAGGAGAGAGGGAGGGTGCGGGTGACGCGGTTCGGACGCGACGTGCCGGTGCCGGTGGAGCACGCGCTCGAGGATGCGTCGACGGTCGGGCAGGACCGGCTGCTGGATGCGCTGGGGGCGTATTCGCGGAGCGGGCAGGCGTGCGTGGTGATCGACGCGGGAACGGCCGTCACGGTCGACTTTATCGACGGCACGGGCGTGTTTCAGGGCGGGGCGATCGGGCCGGGCGTGCGGCTCATGCTCGACGCGATGCACCGCGGCACGTCGGCGCTGCCGAAACTCGACCTCGACCCGACGCTCCTGCCCGGCGAGACGATCGGCGCGGAGCGCACGGATATCGCCGAGGAACACGGCGGCGAGGACACGGAAACATCGAGCGCGTTGGGCGCAGGGGAAGGGGATGGGGGTGCGCCCTTTGGCAAGACGACGGCGGCGGCGATGACGCTCGGGGCCGTCTCGGCGGTGCGCGGCATGGCGCGGCACCTCATCGACCGCTACGCCGAGTTTTACGGCGCGTACCCGCGCGTGGTCGCGACCGGCGGCGATGCGCGGCTGCTCTTCGCTCAGGACGAGGTGATCGAGCAGATCGTGCCGGACCTCACGCTCGTCGGGATGCTCGCGGCGTACGAGCTGCTGGTGGCCGCGACGGCGAGCGAGGATGAGCACACGGGCGAGGAAGAAGAACTCTAAAGCAGATTTGAACACGGAGGTCACGGAGAAACACGGAGAAAGACATGTAGTTGAACGTGAAGATCACGAAGGCCTCAAAGAACATCACCAGCGTGTATCTCTTCCCTTGAATCTTCGTGCATTTGGTGTTCAACCTTGTCTTGGTTTTCTCCGTGTTCCTCCGTGACCTCCGTGTTCAAAGATCAATTCGCTCCTCGCGTCCGAATGTCTAGACATGGCCGATCTCGCGACATTCCGGTTGATCTCGCCCGCGCGTGCGGCAGGCGGCGTGAATGTCGGCGGCGGGGCGCTGGCGCTGATCGAACTCATCGGCGATATCGACGCGGCGCTGGCGGCGGTGAAGATCGCGCCGGTCGCGGTGGGGAAGGCGGCGCTGCGCGATCTGGCCGGGGTGGACCGCGGCGTGGTGATGCGGGTCGCCGAGGACGTCGCGGTGTTGACGCCGCATGGGGGAGGTGGGGGGGCGGTGGTGCGGCGGTTGATGGAGACGCTGCGGCGGGCGGGCCTGCACGAGGAACGGTCGGCGGGAGCCGCACGGTGCCTGTGTGCGCCGTTGTCGATGCCGTCGATGCCGGGCGTTGTTGAGACGGTGGAGGACGTGACCAGCGCGATGCTGGCGGCTTTGCCGCGTGCGGCGAGCCCGGCGGCGGTGGATATTTTGTTGGACCAGCCGCGGCGGTGGAAGAAACTGCTCGACGAGTTCGGCGTTCTGCGCGTCAGCGATGGACCGGTTGAACAGTTGATGGCGGAGCTGAATTCATATGGCGAGCAGCTCGGGCGGTTGATCGAGCCGGCGACGGTCGCGGCGTGGGGGCCGCCGAATATCGGCAAGTCCACGCTGCTCAACACGCTGGCGAAACGCTCGGTGTCGATGGTGGCCGATGTCGCGGGGACGACGCGCGACCACGTCGGCGCGATGCTCGACCTCGGCGGCGTGGTGGTGCGGTATATCGACACGCCGGGGGTGATGGAGGATGCGGCGGTGCGTGAATCGGCGCAGCGCGAGATCGACCGCGCGGCGCAGCGGCTGGCCGAAGAGGTCGTGGCCGGCGCGGAGGTCGTCCTGCTGTGCGCCGATGCGCGCGGCGGGGCGTGGACGGCCGTGCCGGAGCGAGGCGGCGGCGCGACCGCGGTGATCCGTGTGCGGCTGCGCGCGGACCTCGTTGAAGAACCCCGAAGCCCCGGCGAAAAAGGCGGCGAAGCGGATGCGACTGACGAGGTGCTGGTCTCGGCGAAGACGGGCCGTGGGGTGGACGGGCTGGTGGCGCTCGTGCGGGAGCGGGTGGTGAGCGCGGCGGCGCTCGCGGACGATCGGCCGTGGCGGTTCTGGGGAGCGGGCGGGCGGCGGTGAGGGCCGCGCGGCGGCGAGGATTTTGGCCGCGGACTTGACCCTTTCGGGGCCGGACCTATCCTCTGGTACAGATTGCGGGGTAGAGCAGCCTGGTAGCTCGTCGGGCTCATAACCCGGAGGTCGTAGGTTCGAATCCTACCCCCGCTACTTCTTGTTGTTCAGGGACTTGCGAGACATCGCGAGTCCCTTTTTCTTTGCCGATTCCGGCTCTGTGTCACCCAACGTGTCACCTACGCCGACCGCTCCAAGAGAAGGGCTCGAGCCCCCGACGCAATCCGGACGGCCGCAGGAACGCGTGACGGGTTACTACCGCTGGACGCGCAGTGTGAGGAAGTCGATTCCCGGCACGAGGCCGCCGCCGGTGAGAAAATACTGCGTATCAGCCCGTTGAATCCCCTGAACAGACCCTATTCGTTCAGCGGCGGGAGGGATGATGGAGAGGGCGTGACGACGAGCTGCGGCGGATGTTGGCGCGGCAAGGCGGAAGCGAAGTCCGATGCGTTGCGTTCGAGGCCGCGGTATTTCACGCGGCGTAAACCCATGCGGTGCTTACCCATCGTGATTTTTGTACTGAACGTAATGGCAAGCCAGGAATCTTGAAATGGTTGACGAGACAGCGAGCACCAGCGGCATGCTGTGTGATGCAACGGGGCTGTTCTGCTTGCTTACCGCAGAAACTGGATGACCTCGGTAGGCGCCTCGTCACCGCTGAAGTCGATTCCACCCAGGCCGCCGCGCGTCCAACGGTAGAATCCTGCGCTCTGTTTCGTCTGTACGCCCGGCAGCGGCGGGGATTCGAAACCTTGATCAGGCGAATAGTTAAAAGTACAGTGGTTCGTCATATTCGCGTTGAACGCTGACGGCGATTGCCCGAGGTTCGCGTCCGCCGTTTTGTGCACGGCCACGGACCCATCGAAGAAGGCGACGGGTTGGCTGGCTTGCTGGTATGTGAAGAAGATGTCCTGACGGGCGAAATGCCGGTCCTGCGTATCGTTCAGCGCTACTTTTTGGGAGGGGAAAACAACCGCGTCCATCCGCCGCATGCGGCCGATGCCGGAAATTTTGCGCCCCAGGGAATACGTGTCGTGCGTGGCGGCTTGATAATATAACTGGCCTGGACCGCCGGGGATACGGTAACAAGCCCACGGGGAAAGCTGATAGTCGCAGCCATACGGCCACCAGTTGAGATTGCTAAGGTTGGCGCTTTTCTGCGGTTTGAACGGGCTTGAGCCCATAGCCAGCGGGGCGGCCCGCCACGAAAGCCTGGCGCGATTTTCCGGGCACACGATCACTTTCGGGTTCGGATCGTTGTCGCCCAGATACGCCGCCATCGCCAGATAGTTGTACTGCTCGATGACAGGAGTGGCGTACGGGAGTGGGTTGACGTAGGTCGGAATGCCGTCGGCGCTGTCATCGCGGCCGGTCCGTTCGAGAAGGATGTTATGCGCCTGGTCCGCGACGCTGTATTGCTCGTGCACGTCCAACGGGTCGGTCCGTATCAAGGATGCGATCTGGTCCTGGCGGTCGGCAGCAAACGCGTGATACCCGACCATCATCTCCCGAAGGTTGCTCTCGCATACGGCGGTCCTCGCCGTACGCTTTGCCCCCGCCAACGCCGGAAGCAGGAGAGCAATCAGGAGCGCGATAATCGCGATCACGACCAGGAGCTCGATCAGCGAGAAAGCGATTGGATGACGGTGCCTGCGGTGCATTCGGTCTGCTCCTAACAACAAGCCGGCGAACCGCGAGAAGACGCGGATGAACGACGCCGGTATCTGCGAACTAAAAACTCGCCGCGTCGCCGAAGAAGCGACGCGACGGTGGTAGAGGAGTGGGACGAATCAGCAGCCCGCCAGCCAGGCCGTGAGGAAGTCGAAGATGTCCTGAACCGTGACGCCGTTGACGTGGTTGAAGTCGGCCGAGGGCGAACCGCCCAGCCAGGCCGTGAGGAAGTCGAAGATGTCCTGGACCGTCACGCCGTTGACGCCGTTGAAGTCTGCGGCACAAGCGGCCACCGGGCAACCCCAGCGGGCGATATTGACGGACGTCTCCCCGCCGGCGGTATGTATCTGGCCGCCTATCCACAGCACTCCGTCGTCGTCCAGCGCAAGAGCGGAGACGTGGTGATTCAGACCTTCTACGGTGAAGGTGCACGGATCGTCCGCGTCGTCGATGCCCATCCCAAGGGGCGACCACATGGACGCGGCTTCGTTCCACCGGGCGAGGTAGTTGACTCGCAGATCGCCGGGGGTGGTGTTGCCGACGTAGGCGAAGTCGCCGCCGACGATCAAGTCCCCGTTCGGCAGCACCAGCAGCGACTCAACTTGCCGATCGACGCAGTCGTTGTCGAGGATGCTTTGACCGAGCGTTGTCCAGGTGTCGCCGTCCCACCGCGCGATATTCGGGGCGGAGGTGTCCGACGAGGTCGTGTTCCCGACGTGTTCAAACGGCCCGCCGACGATCACGTCGCCGTTCGGCATGATGGCGGTCGCGAATACCGCCGCATCGGCGCCGTATCCCAACGTTGTCCAGACCGCGGTGCCGTCGTCCTCATACGTGCTCACGCCGTCCCATTGAGCGATGTTGTCGGCGCCGGTAACCCCCGTGTCGCCCTCCGAAAAGCTCCCGCCCACGATCAGGCCGTCGTCGGAGGTTACGGATATCGAGTACACGATCGCGAAGAGCTGGGCGGTCATGAGCGGCTTCCAGCTCGTCCCATCCCATTCGGCCAAAGCGTACGGGGTGAGGGGATCACCCTCGATCGCGAATAGGCCGCCGGCGACGAGATGGCCATTTCTGATCGCCAGCGCACCGACAAAGCCGAATCCGCCGAAGCCGAAGTCCACTAAGGTCAACCCCGGGGAGAAGGGCGACCAGGCGATACCATCCCACCGGGCAATCGGAAGGTCATCGCCGCCTGCAACGGCCGCGAGCCCGCTGCCGCCAACGACCACGTCTCCGTTGGGCATCCGCATCACGGCGGACACAACGGGCACTGCCCCTTCCGGAAGATTCCCCGGCACGAACAGCCCGCCCCCGAGCGACGACCACGCACCGTTGCTCCACAGGGTCACTTGGTTGGCTGTAACACCTTCGATCGAAGTGAACTCGCCGCCCGCCAACATGCCGCCCGGAACCGGCGCGAGGGCATGGATTAGCCCATCGGTTCCGGTCGTACCCGGTAACCAGACCGGGGTGCAGTCGCCGAAGGCGGCAGCTCCCACCCCGCCAACCACGGTCGCGGCGACCACTCGAAATACCCACTGAGACTTCTGCATTGGACGTACCTCCTCCTTCCCTTTGCTAATCGAACGCCAACATCGGGAGGTTGCTGAGAAGATACACTGCAGGAACAATCCTGCAAGAAATAGGCTGCAAGAATTTATGGCAAAGGGCGAATCTGTAAGCTAGGATAATATTGAGACTATGCTCAATACCGTTCAAAATACTTACTCAAAGAACGCCTGTGCGCAGCCGTCGACCTTGAGCCTTATTGGTGACGCAGCCTGCCGGGTGCAAGAGGCATTGCGGCAAGCTATCGAGGACTGCCCGCAACGCCCGGCTAAATCTGGTCAGCTCGCCAAACTGCTGCGATTGGATTCCGCATCTACCTGGCGGATCTGGCAGACGGCCTATTCTGACAACGAACAGGAAGCGATCCTCCACCTGGTCGGCGATTCGGCCATGGAGCGGTTTCTCCAGGCGCTCCATGCACGCGGGAGTGCCGGCGAGGCCCAGTGCAACACCGTCCGCGGCGCCCTCTGCGAGTTCAAAGACGTCGTCGACGAACACGTTGGCGACGTGAACACGCTCAAGCTCATGATCGCCCGGGCCACTCCGTCGATCTTCAACGGCGATCGATATTCCAAAGCGATGTTCGACTCCATGCGGTACCGCGTCGGGGTCTACGGGCGAACCACCGCGAAGATCGCCGTCCAGGTCGCCAGCCAGTTCGATGGGCTCATCGATACCGCCGAGATCCGACTCCGCGAAGGCGTGCGCACGCTCGAGGACAACGGGACATATTTGCTCAATGTCGAAGAGTTTCGTGAGACGCGGAATTCTGATCCGAGGTGGCACATGATGGCCTGTCTCAAGGAGCCGCTGGGCCAAATCGATCCAGATGCGGAGGTGCCGGAGGGCGCAACGCCGTTGCCCGTGCTGCCGGAAGTTACACGGCTCAATGGACGGAGCGTGTGGACTCGCTCCGAGGGGGGAACCGACCGCTACTTCATGAGCGGCGGCTTCGCCGGCGCGCGCGGGGAGACTTCCGTCGCATTCGGCACCATGATCAGGGCTTATGCGCCGTCGTTCGGGCCGTTATCCGAGACCGGCGTCGGGACCGAACCGTTTATTCCCTTCGAAAACCAGCTTGTGGAGTTCTACGTCAACGATGCGCAGGTCCGGGCCGGGTTGGTCCCCGCCGCTCGGCTTTACGAACTCATGTACAGCGACAGCCCCTTCCCGGGCCGGCTCATTCGGACCGAAGCGGGCGTCATCGAGCATTACAAGCCCGGCCTCGCCCGACCAGCCCCACAGGAAGTTGCCGGGCACGCCGCGGCGACTCGGGCTCTCGAGCAGGTGATCGGCCAGTCGTTTAGCGAGTTGCACCTCTACCGCTGGCGAGTTAGGTACCCGATCGTCGGCGTCCACTACGCGCTGCATGCCAAAGCCGGTGAATAAGCGATACCGGTCGGATCGGTTGTTATTTCGCTTCCGCCGAAGTCGATGCCGTGCAGGCCGGAGAACGTCCGACTGGTTTCTCATTTCCTCTGCCCACGCACTTCTCCAGCAATGCTTTGAATTTCGTTGCCACCAAAGTCAACGCCATGCAAGCCGGAGAATGTCCACCGATAAAAGCCTTGGAGCTTTGTCGTCGGCTTAGCCCAGCTCGGCGGCGGCGGCTCAAAGGCCGGATCAGGTCGATAATAAAACTCCGATCGAGCCCTAGCCTTTTCTAAACTATGACTCGGATGCCACCCGGCATTTGAATCTGATGTTTTTCGAATAGATACCGATGCGTCCCAAAATAACAATGGCTGCTGGGCTTCAGGATATGCATAAAATATATTCTTGCGATAATGCCGCTGCTGGCTGTCCATCATGGCGACCTTTGACGCCGGAAATGAGACTTCGGCCACCTTGCGGCCGCCCCATACGGTCACCTTGCTACGATCGGTATACGTATCGTGAATCGACCCTTGATAATACGCTTCTCCATCGTGAACCGTCGGGTCGATAAGCAAATAAGTCGCAGCGGCGGGAACAAGCTGATAGCTGGCGCTGTATGCCATCCATTCTACGTTCCATTTGGGACGACCGCTCCACGAGTCTGGCGAAAAAGGCTTGCTTTGCCACTCAAGACGAGCTCGATCTTCCGGACACGCCGCCGCGGGCTCAATGGGGTTGCCGGACATGTAATCCATCATTGCAAGATGTTCATGCGCTTCTGGAATCGCACGGACGTTTGTGCCATGATTGACTTCATTCCAATCTGGCAACCGATGCCCGTTTCGCTGTTCGATAACTTCTATAAGATAGTCCGACATGACCGGCTGATTGCCATGTACGTGAATTGACCCAATTGAACCTTTATAGTCATTCGCGTAACCGGCGTTTGCGACGCCGTATTGCCGCATATTTGACGTGCAGACCGCTTGTCGTCCGGCTCGCCTCGCGGAAGCCAACGCCGGCAGCAAGAGCGACATTAGAAGTGCAATAATCGCGATAACGACCAGCAGCTCGATCAGTGAGAATGCACGGCATGAAACAACAATGCACTTCATGGTCATGTCCTAAAAATCCTATCTGCGCAGATCCAGAATCCTAAGATCTTGTGAGCGAACGCTCATCGACGAAACCGATGCGCCGCGGCTACACGGCGCATCAGGAGGAGATAAGGCTCAGCAGCCAGCGAGCCAAGCGGTGAGGAAATCGAAGATATCCTGCACGGTCACGCCGTTGACGCCGTTGAAGTCGGCGGAGCTATTGCCGGCCAGCCATGCCGTCAGGAAGTCGAAGATATCCTGTACGGTCACGCCGTTGACGCCGTTGAAGTCCGCGGGGCACGCCGGCGAGACGATCCGGAGTGTCGCATTCAGATTCTGATTGCTCAAGCTCAGCCAGTTGGCTGTCTGGTAGAGACGGATGAAGTATGTGCCCGGCGTGAGCTCAACGCTCTGGTTCAGGGATTCGCTATTGGTCTGGTTGGCGCCACAGGCGAGTTCTGCACCGCCACAGCTCGAGTAGACCACCGATTTGGCGCGGGACGTGTAGATCTCATAGGCGCCGGCTGTCGGGATAGTCACAGTGTGCCATGTGCTCGCCCAGGCGGCTTTCTGCCCGCAGGCACCCGAGCCGTCCGTCGTGCCGCTGAGCACCTCGCTCACAAGCGTGTCCAGAGGGATGGTGATCGAGCTGGTGCACAACTCGCCGGGTTCGGGCTCAGACTCGAAAACATCGAGCGTAAATGTTTTGTTGATAAAGCTGCCAGCACCGAGATTCCGCACGCTGACCCGGAGGTAATACATTCCAGGATCGAGCATTCGCTGGAGTCGCACGATCGGGCCGGGGTTGACGCCATCATCACGGGGGCGAACAGTGCATGCGATCGACGATCCGCCGCAGCCATCGAGCAGCGTCAAACTATATCGAGCGTCTAGCCCAAAGTCGTCCGGCGTCAGGACCATCGCATAGATACCCGGTGCTGTAATATTAATCGCGTAGTAGATATCTGGCTGAGTCTCCCACGGATTACCCGTGGCGCAGGTATCGACGGGGAGTGCGGTCGGCAGTTGGGCACTCATATCTCCGAAAACGGTTGACGGCGTATTCAGAACCGGTGCGTTCTGGCAATCGGTATCCGCGATGAAGTTAAATCCCAACTCTATCGGAGCAATTGGTGGTGTAGTAGATACACAACCAATCAGGACTTTGATCGTTTGACCAGCTTGGAGCACAAATTTCTCGTACTCAAGCCGTCCGAAGCTTCCATCGTTGCAGATCAATGCGTCCCCGCACCCAGTGGTGATCGCCATGCCGACTTCTTCGGCACTGGTCTCAGAAATCTCCAACCAACCATCGGAAGGAGCCGTGAACGTGTACCACACACCGCGGTAGGGGCCGGCAGGAACGTTCGGGTCGGTCGGATGGGTGCACGGCAAACCCTCGTCATCTGTTGCCGACCAGTTGTCGACTACCTCTGAATAGGGAAAGCTCACCGCATTGAGGTCTACGGCATTCACGCAGGCATCATTGCTTGGCGCGGCGGGAACAGCCTTCGATTCCCATGTGAATGTCAAATCGTAAAACTGCACAATCGGAGGTTCAAATAGGCCTGTCGTGACCGCCAACTTGAGGGCATCGCCTGCTTGTGCAAAGGCGATTTTCATGTCGCTGGAGCCGCCGGATAACAGGTCGTGATCGTTAATTCCAAGTCCGCTCGTTACGAAGCTTTCGCAGTTCGGATAAGCGCCAATGAATCCATGGTTATCACTACTTTCTATACACCGCAGAATTCCAGGCCCGGGCGCTGTAAATGTGTACCAGAGTTGCGCAAGCGGGTTAAGACCGTATTCCTGAAACAACGGGAACGGATCACCGGGGCTGGCCATTGATGTATCTGGCATGAGATGCAGCGGAGCCGAAGCCGCACTGCTGATGTCTTCCGCCCCAGCACAGACGTTGTTGGCCGGCGCTTCGGCGCTTACTCCAGAGGCCGTCAGAAGCATGGCTGAAAAACTCAGCCCACCCCACCACGCGGCCGGGTTGGCACGGCGCGCGCCGCCGCGTGTGCGGCCGCTCGTGCTGTTCTTCCTCAAAGATCCGAACATGGTCCTGTCCTCCATTGGTGAAGTGTGAATCCCGACGACTGCCCCGCCACGCCGCCTTCTGCCCGTCTGCACGGCCGTGGCGAGTTTTCCTGAGGCGCTCGACGCGCGGCGGGCGAGAAAAAGCCGCCGCGGGATCAAGAGACGATCCAGTACCCAGAATACCCCACAAAATTATTGCCGCCATATTTTTCGTGGCAATTTTTCAAAGACATTAGCAACTCGGTGGGGTGACGCTATACTTTTTTTGGGCGTAGCTGGGGCGGCATGGTTTGCACGTTCGGCTGCCGGCCGCGGTTGTTCGGATGTCAATAGGGTCTACCGATGACGCCTACGGATATACATGACTCGGAGCACGCCACGGCAAAGCCGACCGACGAGGACTTTGCCGAGCAGGCGAACGCTGTTTTTCTGCGCATACAGCAGTCGTTTCGGCGGCTCATCGCGGCGGTGCCCGTGCCGGTCAACCGGGCCGTGCATTTCCAGCGGTTCCTTGAGATCGACGCGCCGCTGGCGTGGCGGGTGTTCAAGGCGGCCACGACCGACGATCCGCTCGAGGTCGCCGATTACATCCTCACGCCGGGCAAGGTGCAGAAACTGATCACCACCGCTGAGGAGAAGGGGCTTCCGGGGCCGTTGATCGCCGCGGTCGGCGAAGCGATGGAGGCGTACGAGGTCTTCCTCGGCGAGCAGGAGGTCAACCGCGAGACGCTCCGCGCGATGGTGGCGTCGCTCCGGTCAGAGAACGCGTTCCAGATCGATGAGAAGTGCCGCCGGGGCGCGTTCCAGCACAACGCGCTGATCTGGGGGCAGAAGTGCGACCTGCAACTGGGATCGTGCATTCTCCAGACGGGCGAGCATCCGGATTTCTGGGCGTGTGCCGCGATCAGCGGGTGTGTGGGCATGCAGGACATCCGGCCGGGGCGGCCGCACGACTTCAAGATTGAGGCGAAGTTCGATGATCCCGAGAGCGCCAAGACGGCGTTCGCGAATACGAAGCTGTTGAGCGAGTTCTGCTCGCCGAATCTCGACGTGCGGGTTGAGCATGAGGGCGGTTGCCTGTGGACCGATGTTCGCCCGCCCGGCGTCGGCCGGGATGCGGCGATCGATTACTTTCAGGCAGTCGTCACCGACACCGAAGTGCGGAAGCAGGAAGTCAACGTTCGTGTCTGGCGGCCGACCGCGATGCTGCACATGGACCTGTTCGTCCCCGCCGCGGGCCGATCGGGTGCGTGCCGGACCCGCGTCTTCGGGCATCCGGTGGACGGGTTCAGGGCCGACAAGAAACGCTCCGTGGACATCCTGCCCATGGCGGCGACCGCCAACCACCTGGGCACGATGGTCGACCCCCCGCCGGCCGCCGGCGTGCCGCGCTACGCCGAGATGGTCCGCACCCTCCTCGACCACCGCGGCTGGTACGGCACCAAGTTCGACGTCTACCGCTGCTGCATCCCCTATCCCGTCATGCACTCGCTCGTCCATCTTGAAGTCGCACGCTGATTGCGATCTGACGCTCCGCAGCTGAACCGTTGGTCATATACGGAGATGCTTTTACGCCTTCTCTTTTGCAAGAGCTTGTTTGATTTCCACAGCCAGCCTGTCGGCCGCGGACGGCATCAACCCGAAGAACAACTCGGGCTCGACCAGTTCGCATTCGAGCACCATCGGCTCACCGGCAACGCTTCTCACCAAATCAATCCTTGCGTACATCGGTGGCCGCGGCAACGCGGCCATACACATATCCGCGGCTTCTCGTTCCTGCCGCGGGCAGTCCATCAAACTGTTGGTTCCGCCCACCTCGTACTGCACGCGGAAGTCGCCGGAGCGGGGCCGCTTTCGTACGGCGTGGGAATACCGACCCCCGATATACACCAACGAGAGCTCTCCCCACGTCTCAATGGTGGGAAGGTATGGCTGAATGACGACTTCGCCGCCAAAGTCCTGATGCGATGCCGCCCATTCCGTCGCATCGGCGTTGGAACGGAGAACCGCGGCAAGATACGCAGACGCCCCGAGCGTCGGCTTGACGACACAGACCGGCCAGTGCCTTCGCTGCGATACCGGCCAGATGTCCGCGCGATGCTCATGACTCACAAACTCGCTCGGGACCGTCGGCACGCCCCGGCTCGCGAGAAGCCGAAGGTACCGCTTGTCAAGCGAGAGCAGGCATAGTTCAAGGTCATTCCACAGCCGCGTTACCGACGACGTTGTCTTCAGCCAGGCGATAAACCGCTCTGGGTGATGGTGCCAATCCCACGTCGAACGGACAAGACAACCGTCAAAGCGGCTCCAGTCGATATCGCTGTCCCACGGGACGCGCTCCGCCGCCAGTCCGTGACGTTCACACGCCTGCAGAAACGGGGCATCCAGGAGATCGGCCAAGGGCATATTGGCGCACGTAGCCACAGCTATTCGATGATGCATCTTCACGCTCTAAGATCACAAACGCGGCTGCACAAATCCTCATTGTTGCTCAAGAAAAAGAGCACTAAGCGCACGATGCTTCGATC
This sequence comes from uncultured Phycisphaeraceae bacterium, assembly GCA_964652945.1. Taxonomy (GTDB): domain Bacteria; phylum Planctomycetota; class Phycisphaerae; order Phycisphaerales; family UBA1924; genus CAZZDW01. The sequence goes on along the minus strand of CAZZDW010000018.1, from coordinate 33,334 downwards.
GCCAATCGCCGGCAGAGCTCGGTCTCGTAGGCGAAGATCGCCGGCAGGCCGCCGGTGTGGATGAAGGCGACGTTCTTGCCCTGCGGCAGGCGTCCGTCGCGGGCGCACGCGATCAGCCCGGCCATCGCCCGCGCGGTGTAGACCGGGTCGAGCATGAGGCCGTCGAGCTGGGCGCAGTCGCGCATGGCTTCCATCAGCATGTCGTTCATCAGGCCGTAACCCGGCGCGAGGGAGTCGTCATAGATCTCCAGATCCTGGCTGCAGACCGGGTTCTCGACGCCGAGCAGTTCCGCGAGGCGCTGGCAGTGCCCGCCGATGCGCTCGATCTGCGGCTTCGCCGGGCGGCGCACGCAGATGCCCACCACCCGCCCCGTCCAGCCCATCGCCCGCAGGCCGAAGAGCAGGCCGGCGTGCGTCTGGCCGCTGCCGGTGGGCACGACGACGTGTTCGCAGTCGGTCATCTGCGAGAGCAGCTCGCGGGCGCACTCGATATACCCGAGCGCGCCGAGCGGCGGGTTGTTGGCCGAGAGGGGGATGACATAAGGCCGCCGCCCCTGCCGGGCGAGCTCGGCCGCGATCTGGCGGAGCTGCGTGTCGGCTCCCTCTTCGTCTTCGCCGACGGGGTAGGTATGGATGGTGGCGCCGAGCAGGTGGTCGAGGAGCACGTTGCCCGAGCCGCGGTAGATGCGGTCGACATTGGCGACGCGCTCCTCGAGCTGCACGTGGCACGCCATGCCCAGCCGGGCCGCGCACGCGGCAACCACACGCACATAGTTCGACTGCACCGCGCCGGTGATGAGCGCCGTGTCGGCCCCTTGGGCGACGGCCTTGCCGAAGTAGAACTCCAGCTTGCGGACCTTGTTGCCGCCGAAGGCCAGCCCGGTCATGTCGTCGCGCTTCACGAAGAGGTTGATCCCGAGTTTCCTGCTCAAGCCCGGCTCATGCTCCAACGGCGTGACGCCGGGCAGGAACCGCGTCCGCGGAAAGCGAGCGATGATGTCCGCCAGCGCGTCCATCTGCAACGGGGTCGAGAGCGAAGACGGTGTACTCATCGGGATCTCCAAAGAAACGTGTGTGGCTGTTTATGCGAGGAAAGATCGAGTTTTCAAAGTGATCTGAGGGGTTTCACCACTCGATGCGTCGGCGGTCGCGGAAGAAGCCGCCGGTGGGTCCGTCGTCGGGGAGTGTGGCCAGCCAGAAGGGCGTGTCCGCGCCCTCGGCGGCGGTGCGCGGGGCGGCCTGGCCGCCCATGCCCGTTCGGCACCAGCCGGGGCAGGCCGCGTTGACCTTCACGCGCGTGCCCGCCAGCTCGCGCGAGAGCACGAGCGTCCACATATTCAGCGCCGCCTTGGACATCATGTACGCCGGCCCGTCCATCACGCCCCCCGACGCGATCGAGCCGAACGAGCCGATCGTGCTCGACACGTTCACGATGCGCCCGGCGGGGCTCGCCTTGAGCATCGGCAGCAACGCCGAGGTGGCCCGCACCGCGCCCTCGACATTGGCTTGGAAAGTCTGTCGAAGAGCCGCGGCGTCGATCGCCTGCGCGGAGCCTTGATGATCGAGCAGGACCGCGGCGTTGTTCACCAGCGCGTCCAGCCCGCCGAACCGGTCGGCGCACAGCGCTCTGCACGATTCAGCGCTCGCCTCATCGGTAACATCGAGCCGCACGGCGTGGGCGTTGACGCCCTCCTTGCGGAGCGCCTCGGCGGCCTGTTCGCCGCCGCGGAGATCGCGGCTGCCGATCAGCACCGTTCGGCCGCTTTGGCCGATGAGGCGGGCGATCTCGAAACCGATGCCGCGGTTGCCACCGGTGATGAGGGCGATGGATTGCGGATTGCTCATACGCATTGACTGGAAGAAAGGAGTCGGTGATACCTCAGGCGTTCAACGGCAACTCTGCGGGTACCCCCCAGGCGTTGAGGGGCTGATCCGGGACCGCTTTGCTCTGCGTAGTTGAACGAACGAAGCGGAAGCCGCGTGACTCGTAGTTCTGCCGTGCGGCTACGTGATCGAGCGACGACGTGTGGACCACGACACGCTCGGGCGAACGCGCCCATGCACGCTCGATGCAGCGTGTGAGCAGCCAGCCGCCCAGGCCGCGGCCGTAAAACTCGGGCAAGAGCCCGAAGTACTCGATGCTTACCGCGTCGCCGTCGCCGTCGGCGTCGTCGAGCTCGAAGTAGCCGCACGGTACGCCCGCTTCGTAGGCAACCCAGGTCTCGTGGCCCGGCCGTTCGAGCGCATCCCGCCACTGCGACTCGCTCCAGCCGAGCCGATCGGTCCACCGCCACTTCGCGCCCACCGCGGCGTACAGAAACCGGCTCAACGCGGGGCAGACCACTCCCGCTCGGACCAGTGCCGGCGGGCGCGCGACCTCCTTGGCCGGGCGCAACTGGCTCAGCGAAACCATTTCGTAGTAAAAAGTCGTTTCTTGAATGAGCATAATGAAATCATGAAACGCGCATTTCACCAGTGCGACCGGGCCCGGACATCCAGGTCCGAGCCCGATCGCCGAAACTCTTGCGAGAGAAGGCTCCAGCCATACAATCATTGACATAGTCAAGTATTTTGTTGACATAGTACAGCAAATGTGGTACGCTGTCAAGCACTCTTCAAGGAGTTTCTCGTGGCACGCCCAACGGCGAACGTGAAGGACGAACAGGTGGAGGCAGTCCGGCGGTTCGGCAGGTTTTACACCCAGCGGATCGGCATCCTGCACAGCGGGCTGCTGGATACGCCGTATTCCCTGCCGATCGCGCGGCTCATGTATGAACTCGCCTACCGGGAGCAGGCCTCGGCCTCCGAGCTGGGCACGACTCTCGGGCTCGACGCGGGGTATGTGAGCCGTCTGCTGCGACGTTTGCACGAAGAAGGCCTCGTCGACAAGCAGCCCTCGGCCGAAGACGGGCGGGTGACGCTCTTATCGCTCACGGACGCCGGGCTGAAGGTCTTCTCGGATCTTGATAACGCCGCCTACGCGCAGGCGGAGCAGATCGTGGGCTCGTTGCCCGAGACCGATCAGCATCGGCTCGCCAAGGCGATGGGCGTGATCGAGCGGCTGCTCGGCGACAAGCCGGCCGCGAGCGTGCCGTATATCTTGCGGTCGCACCAGCCGGGGGACATCGGGTGGGTGATCCATCGGCACGGCGTGCTGTACAGCCGCGAGTATGGGTGGGACGAACATTTCGAGGCGCTCGTCGCCGAGATCGCGGCCAAGTTTATTAAGAACTTCGACCCCAAGCGCGAACGCTGCTGGATCGCCGAGAAAGACGGCGAGAACGTCGGCAGCGTCTTCTTGGTGAGAGATTCAGAGACAGTGGCGAAGCTGCGCATGCTGCTGGTCGAGCCGGAAGCACGCGGCATGGGCATCGGCAAGCGCCTCGTCGCCGAGTGCACGCGCTTTGCCCGCCAGGTCGGGTACAAATCCATCACCCTGTGGACCGACAGCCTGCTCGAGGCGGCCCGGCATCTGTATGTAAGCGAAGGGTACACGCTTGTGCGCGAGGAGCCGCACCACAGCTTCGGCCACGACCTTGTCGGGCAGCATTGGGAGCTGAAGCTGTAGACGCCTCATGATCCACATGGACCAGATCTCAAAATCAGCAGTAAAGGATCACCGCGTTGGATGAGTGGCAGATGCTGGTACTGCTGGCCGTTTCGTTCGGCGCCAGCTTCCTCGGCGGCATGCTCGGGATGGCCAGCGGCGTCTTCATCGTCCCGATCATGACGTTGTTCTGCGGCATCGACATCCACACCGCCATCGGCGCAAGCCTCGTCTCCGTCATCGCGTGCTCCTGCGGGAGCGCGGCGCGCTTCCTCAAGAGCGGGCTCACCAACATCCGGCTCGCCGCCGTGCTCGAGATGGCCACCACGCTCGGTGCGCTCACCGGCGTCTTCCTCATCGGCATCGTGCCTGTCGAGTTCCTCTACGTCCTCTTCGGGCTCGTGCTGGCGGTTTCGGCCAAGCAGATGCTCGCCCGCCGCGGCGAGACGCTCCAGACCAGGCCGAGCGACAACCCCGCGCGCTCCGGTTTCATGCGCCGTCTGGACAACTCGTATCCCGACGCCGTGCACGGGCATGTCTGGTACGAGGTGCAGCGGCTCCGCCTCGGCTTTGCGCTGATGTACTGCGCCGGGCTCATCTCGGCGCTGCTGGGCATCGGCAGCGGTGTTCTTAAGATCCCGGCCATGGATACGGCCCTGCGCCTCCCGATCAAGGTCTCCTCGGCGACGTCCAACTTCATGATCGGCGTGACGGCCGCCGCCAGCGCCGGCGCGTACTTTGTGCGCGGCGATATCGTGACCGGGGTCGCCGCGCCCGTGGCGCTGGGATCGGTCGCCGGAGCGATCGTCGGAGCAAAGGTCTTCCTCGCCGTATCAAGCGAAAAAATCCGCGTCTTTTTCGTGGTGATGCTCGCGCTGCTGGCCGTGCAGATGTTCTTGAGCGCCTTTGGCGTCCACCTGCCGGGAGGATCGAAGTGAACGCCGCCCCTGAGCACCGCCATCCTGAATCGACACTCGCCGTGGTATTGCGCTACGGCACGACGGTGTCGTACGTGGTGATCGCCGCGGGGATCGCCGCGGCCCTGGTGCTGCCGCGGCTCGGCACGGCCTCTGCAAGTACATCCGGTGCGGAGGCCGCTCACGTGCCGGGCCTGGGCGAGTTCATCGCCCGTGTCGGCATCGGGCTTCTTATCCTCATCCCCACCCTCCGTGTTCTGCTGATGATGATCTTCTTCGTACGGCAAAGAGATTACCAGTTCGCCGGCGTCGCGGCGGTGGTCCTGCTCATCATCCTCTGCGGCTTCGTCCTCGGCCTGAGCGTTCCCTCGGCAGGATGATGAGCCGTATGCTGTCCGGGCCGGCATCGGCTGTGAGTTCGATGTGCCGGCGTCCGCATCGGCGGGCAAGCTCGTCCAGGTAGAGACGAGCGACCTCGGCTTGTGCGCGTCGAAGGCACGAGCCAAGACACGGCCGACGCCGTTTGGCAGGGGCTCAGTCGACCTATTTGGGCCCCGGCGCGGGGGTGGGGGGGCGCAGACCGGGGCGTGGGCAGACCTGTTCACGTGCGTCCACGCACCGATCTGGAGATCGGCGCCACCCAATTCCCTGGAGCCGCTCGTCGGCCTGCTCCGTACACTTGGCGCATGGCCAAGCGGGTCTCGAAGAAAGCCGTTGAAACCGCCGAGGGTGGGCCGAGCGCGGCGTCGGCCTCGCCCCTGGCCGAGCACATGCCGGCGTACATCCCGCTCGACGCGGTGATCGGGCAGCACGGCGCGGTCTCGTCGCTCCGCGCGGCGATGAAGAGCGGCCGCCTGCACCACGCCTGGGTCTTCCACGGCCCGCCCGGCGTCGGCAAGCTCACCACCGCGCTCGCCTTCGCCGGCATGATCCTCGACCCGACGACCGCGCCGGACCTGGCCGGGAATCTCGCGCCCGACTCTGAGAGCACGGTGCAGCAACTGATCACGTCGCGGAGCCATCCGGACCTGCACGTCATCCGCAAGGAGCTGGCCGGCGTGAGCCGCGAGAAGAGCGTGCGGGACTCGAAGCAGACCGGCATCGCCAAAGAGGTGATCGAGGAGTTCCTGCTCGAGCCGGCCGCGAAGACGCGGGTGATGGGTGGGGGCGGTGGGGGGTCGATGGTCAACAAGGTCTTCATCATCGACGAGGCCGAGCTGCTGAGCGTGCAGACGCAGAACGTGCTGCTCAAGACGCTGGAGGAGCCGCCCGCGGGGACGATCATCATCCTGGTGACGTCGCAGGAGGATCGGCTGCTGACGACGATCCGCAGCCGGAGCCAGCGGCTGTCGTTTAGCCCGCTGAGCGAGCGCGAGATGGGCGAGTGGTTCAGACGCAACGGCGTGGAGATCGACGCCGAGCAGCGGGCGTGGGTGGTCGAGCATGCCGCGGGCTCGCCGGGGCAGGCGCTCTCGGCGGTGCAGAACGATTTGTACCGCTGGCACACGACGCTCGAGCCGCTGCTGGCGGGGCTCGACGTTGGGCGGTTTGATCCGGCGTTCGGCGCGACGGCGTCGGAGCTGGTGGAGGAGCGCGCCAAAGCCGCGGTGCAGGCGAACCCGGACGCGAGCAAGGACGCGGCCAACAAGGTCTGGGGGCGGCGGATGCTCGGCTTCCTCGCCGAGCGGTATCGGCGGCGGCTGCGCGGCGGCAAGAGCGGGAGCGGGGGGAGTGGGGGGGGCGGCGGGAGCGGTGGGGGCGGGGGGCTGCAACCGCTGGCCGCGCTCGACGCGATCGCCGAGGCCGAGCGGCAGATCGCGGCGAACGTGAACCTCAAGTTCGTCCTCGAGAACCTCGCGGCGATGATCGCCAGCCCGGCCCCGGAAGCCGTCGGCGTTTGACAGGAAGCGGGGGTGTTGTTGAAAGCCGCGGGGCTCGGGCCCGCGGTGCGGGGTGTCTCCGGCACGAGGGAGCCCGGTTCCGAAAACCATCATCCTTCCTCGGCGTGTAGACAATCAGCGGGATGCCCGATACCGTTCCCACCCTTGTCGCCGCGGCCCTGTGCCGGGGCGGCGAGGCGTCCGGGCGTGTACCGAAGTGGCCAAACGGGGCAGACTGTAAATCTGCTGGCTTACGCCTTCGTTGGTTCGAATCCAACCGCGCCCATTCTCTTTTTCCCTCTTCAACGCAGCAAGCTCGCAGACTCACCGCTGGCCGAAGCCGCGGGCGGCGGTGTTTTCAGCGCGGATTCATGGCCCCTTCACCGACGCCTCATGCGCGAGGGCCATGTTCTCGAATAGGTAAAGCCGCACGCGTGATGGGCGGCCGCGACCCTCAGACAGGAGAACAGCCATGCCGAAGGCCTGGAGCAAAAAAGACGAGCGTCAGTACGAGCACATCAAGAAATCCGAAAAAGACGAGGGCCGCTCGACCGAGCGTGCCAAGGAGATCGCCGCGGCGACCGTCAACAAGCAGCGCAAGAAGGAAGGCCGGACGAAAGAACAGAAGTCGTCGTGATCACCGCCCGCGGTTGGGCGTGGTGACCGCGTCGAACTTGATCCACTGCTCGGCCTGGTTGTTGATGGTCGGCGTCGTGAACCAGCCCCAGAACGCCGGCGAGCCGTGGGCCACCACGCTCACCGGCGGGTGGAACTGGAACGCGAACGGCAGGATGTACTGCAGGTCCTTGTTGTTGCCGAAATAGTCCCACGGCTTATCGAGGTCGGGCAGGCGCGACGATCGGTCGCGCTGCCGCGCGATGTCGACGGGGACCCACGCCTCTTTGTTGGCGTCCTCGTCGAGCAGGCAGAACTCGACCCACGAGACGATCTTGTTCGAGCCCTCTTCCTCGTCGAGGAAGCGGTCGTCGGCCTTCTTGGCCTTGATGTCGTAGCCGATGACCGGCCGCGCCGGCAGCCCCGCGGCGAGGTACACCGCGCACATCGCGCACGTCGCCTCGAAGGGGTTGGCCCGCTGCGTCCGCAGCGCCTTCGACGCGGCCTTGGGGCCGACGTCGACGCCCTCCATCGTGCCGACGCGCGACGTGACGACGCCGCTGTCGTTGATGCGCACCGTCTCGAAGACCTTGCTCGCCAGGTACTTGGCCAGCGTGAGCGGCGGGATCGACTGGGGATCCTTGCCGCTCGTCCACTCCTTCACGGCGTCGCGCACCTCGGGGCTCGTGTAGTCGACGCCGAACTGCGTCCCGGCGTTGAAGCACGACTGCGGCGTCTTGGTCCACTGCTTGGGCCATGTCGCCTTGGCCGCGATGGATTCGTCGAAGACCGTCGACCACGTGCGCATCGGGATCGAGAGCTTGAGGTCGAGCTCGCCCCCCTTGGCCTTGCCCATTTTCCAGATGGCCAGGCGCGTGCCGCAGTCCTTGCCGTCTTCGAGTTCGGGGGTGTCGTCGACGACCTGGTCGTTGAAGGAGAGCTTGCCGTCGACCTGGTCGGCGCTCTCGATGTCGGTCGCGTGCGAGGCCGAGCCGATGAGCACGGGGAAGACGACGGTCGCCGTGTCGAAGGCCAGCTCTTCCTTGATGACCTTCTCGCGGAGCACGCGCTGGAAGTGGTTGACGTGCACGTTGACGCGCAGCGTGTACTTGCCCTCACGCCCCGGCGTGATCACCTTGTCCAGCGGCGAGGGCTTGGTCTGCTTGGGCGGGGCGTTGGGGTCGGCCGGTTGCGACGGCTGCGTCGCGCCCGGGGCCGTGCCCGCGGGCGGCGAGCCCGCCGGAGCGGCGGGGGTGCTCGGCGTTGGGGTCGTCGAGCGGCGGCGGGACTGTGCGCCCAAGACGCTCGACGGCAGGGCCGTCGCCCCCAGCAGCGAGAGCGCCGCCAGCCGTGCGGCGGCGTCGCGACGCGAAAGGCCCTCTTCGGTCCTGTGCTTGCCCGGCATATCGGCCTCCGATTCCACGTGCGGTGCGGCGGCACCGACGCCTGACTGTTCGCTCAATCCTGCCCGTCGGTTGTACCGGCAGCCGCCGATTGGGCGTGATCCCTGACACGCAAGTCCTCGACGGACGGCAGATCGCCCAGCCCCTTGAGCCCGAAGGTCTCGAGGAACCGCCGTGTGGTGCCGTAGAGAATGGGTCGGCCGAGCTCTTCCGCACGGCCGACGGGCGTGACCAGGCGGCGCTCCGAGAGCGAGCGGAGCACGTCGCCGCACGCCACGCCGCGGATGGACTCGAGGCGGGCGCGGGTGATGGGCTGCTTGTAGGCGATGATCGCCAGCGTCTCGATGGCGGCCCGGGTGAGCGTGGTCTTGTCGCGCACGCCGTGGAACGCTTCGAGCACCTCGCCGTATTCGGGGAGGATCATGAGGCGGAATCCGCCGGAGACTTCTTCGACGCGGAAGCTGCGCCCGCTCTCGGCGTACTGCTCGTTGAGGCGTTCGATCGCGGCCTTGATGATTTTCGTGATGGATGGAGCCTTGCCGGGCGAAGACGCCGCGGCCTCGTCGTTGTCTGGCGCGTCGTCCGCGTCGTCGGCGGCGGAAGCGGGCGCGAGCCCGACGGCCTGCGCGATCTTGCCGGCCGCGACGGCGCGGGAAGCGCTGAGCAGGACGGCCTCGACCTTGGCCGGCAGCTCGTCGGGCACCTCGAGCGGCGCGGCCTGCCTGGCCGGTTTGGCCGCCTTGGCGTCGCGCTCTTTGCCGCCGCGCTTGCGGGGCGACTCTTCGCCCTGGGCCTGCTTGGCCGACGCGGCGACGGGCTTGACCTCGCGGAGGTCGGCGGCGTGTTCCGCCGCGGCTTCATCGGCGGGCGCGGGCGGAGACGGGTTATCCGTAACAGACGCGGAATCCATGCCGCATGGTATCAGGAACACCGCCCCCCGGCTTCTGAATGGTGTCTGTTGAGATCATCTTGGCTTTGGGTGGGGCGGGCGTCCCGCCCGCCCAATGGGATGCACAAAGACCATCGCAGGGCGGGCGGGACGCCCGCCCCACCCAAACCAGATTGAGGATTTCAACACAACAGCGGGACGCTTGTGCCGCAGGCGAGCCGAGAGGGGTTCGACAAGTCAATAGGCTTCCGCCGTTACACCGGCCGCTCCGGCAGGTCGAACTGCACCACCAGCGCCGTGGCGATGACGGGGAACTCGACCCGCAGGCGGTAGAGCGTGAACTTCTCCGGGTTCCACCCGAGGCGGCTGAAGGCGAACTCGACGGCCTCGCGGTACTGCGGGGCTTCCAGCAGCGGCGCGTTCGCCAGGCCGCGGCCCATCGTCTCCACCGTCTCCGACATCGAGAGCCGCTCCGCGGAGTCGGGCTGCTGGTCGTGCCACGGCACGCGCGACAGCTCGCCGTAGAGCAGCGCCCGCGGGCGGCGCTTGGGCAGCAGGTCGTCGTGCACCCACACGTCGACGACCGCCGTCTCGATCGGGATGCGGATCGTCGCGGCCGTGTTGCTGTAGGCGTTGTGCTCGTCGCGGTAGCGCGATGCGACGGCCCGGTGCACCATCCCGAAGAACATGTCGATCCCGTTGCGCCCGCCCACGGGCACCTCGCCGAGCTGGTACTCGCGCGAGCCGTCCGGCCGGTGCCCGATCCGCACCTCGGGGAACGGCTTGGAACAGAACCGCGGCAGCAGCGGCATGCCCACGGGAATGCTCTCGGGGTCGAGAACGGCCGTCTGCGGCGTGTTCCGCTTCTCCCCGTCGTTGTCCACCACCACGATCGGCGAGGCCGGGTGCAGCGGAAAGATCGCGCCCGGCTTGATGCGGCGCATGCCCAGCGAGGCCGGCATCAGCACCATGTCCATCAGGTCGGGGTCGCTCTGCGACGGGGCGAGGATCTCGCAGAGCAGCCGCGTGCGGATCTGCACGCCCCAGGTCGAGCTGGCGCAGCGGAAGCCCGCGCGCCTGAGCGAGCGCCAGTCGCCGCTCCCGCCGTGCTCTTCTTCGCGCAGACCCCCGAGCATGAGTTCGAGCGAGGCGCGGTCGCCGGCCCGCGAGTCGATGAGCGAGCGGAAACGCGAGAACGCCGCCCGCACCTCCGCCAGGGCCTCCTGCGGCACGCCCTTCTCCTCCGCCGCGGTCAGGAACGTCTCGATCCCCACCGAGCCGGGGATGTACTGGATGTCCCCAAGTGGGTCGGCCGTCTGGACGATCCGGAGGATCTTCCACGCGAGCGTTTGATGGAGGTCCAGGGCGTTCCGCAGGTCGCGGGGGCGGACGATGGTGGTTCCCAGGGCCGCGAAGACCCGGGCGATCGAGGCCCGGAGCTCCGCGTGCACCGCTCGAACGTCATTCCCGAGCGGATCAACCTTTGTTCGGACAGTGGAGGGGAGTGTCTGGATCATCGAGCCGCCGTTTCTATGTCCTCTCGATGTTAATCATCTTACAGCACCGTCGTCCGACCGGCAAACACTCTCAAAAATAATCCGAGAATCATTCGTAGAATAGTTGGCGCGGCCCGACTCGTGTGGTAGGTTTCATGCGCACCCCGAGTCTGGCGCGTCAGCCAGAACTCCCTCCATACCAGACATAGCACGAAAGGGAACCCCATGAGTCGAAGATTCTGGCGTACGACGATGCTCCTCGGAGGCGTTCTGGCGGCCGCAAGCTCTCCTGTGCTTGCCCAATGGACCGACGAGTGCGGTCCGGGCTCTCCCGCGCTGACGCTCGGGATGCCCCTTGCCGGTTCGACCGACGGGGCGGGCCAGAGCAGCGTGATCGCCGGCAGCTTCTGCGGCGGGTACGAGGGCGCCGGCGGGTACGCCGACGTCTTTGCCCGGTTCACCCCAAGCGTCTCCGGCGGGTACAAGTTCACCACCTGCGGCGTTCAGGCCGACACCGTCATCTCCATCCACACCGGATGCCCGGCCACCGAGGCCAACCTCATCGAGTGCGGCGACGACGACTACACCTGCACGGACAACGGCGTCTCCACCGTCAGCGTGAAGCTGACGGGCGGCGTCGAGTACGTCGTCCGCGTCGCGACCCCCGAGTTGAGCACGCCCGGCCCGTTCTCGCTCGTCGTCACGCAGCTCCCCTCCGTCGCCAACGACGAATGCTCCGCCGCGGTCGCCGTCACGCCCGGCAGCTCGACGCCCGGCACCAACGTCAACGCCACCGGCACGAGCGTCGGCAACTGCTTCCTCAACAGCAACGGCGACGGCAACGACGTGTGGTACTCGCTGGCCATCACCACCCCCGGCGTGTACACCATCGACGTCGCCGCGGACAACGGCTACAACCTCGCGCTCACGCTGCACAGCGGCTGCCCCGGCACCACGGGGAACATGATCGGCTGTGACGATTACAACTTCACCACCAACCGCCCGCAGATCGACAAGTTCCTCGCCGCCGGCACCTATTCCATCCGCGTCGCGGGCGAGCGCGGCTTCGGCGGCCGGCCCGAAGAAGACTCCTTCGTGCTCAACGTCTCCAACGCCAAGTCCGCCGTCGGCAACGACACCTGCGCCGGGGCCGTCGTCTTGAACCCTGGCGACACCGTCGGCGGCAGCACCGTGAACTCCACGCCCGACGGCATCACGGGCTCCTGCTCCAACCACAGCCACTACGAAGTCTGGTACAAGCTCAACATCACCACCACCGCCCAGTACGTCGTCTCCATCCAGCCCACCAGCGGCTGGACGCCGACGATGGCCCTCTTCACCGGCTGCGGCACGGGCGAGGTCGACTGCCAGTACTACTTCTCCTCGATCGTCCAGCCCCTCACCGCCGGCGGGCTCTACTACATCCGCGTCGCGGGCGATTCCGACAGCGTCGGCGACTTCGACATCACCCTCGACGCCGGCACGCCGATCCCCGGCAACGACCTGTGCGCCAACCCCACGAGCGTCGGCGTGGGCACGACCCCCAGCACCAACCTCGCCGCCAGCGGCAGCGACGAAACGCCCGACTGCGGGTTCGACGACACCCGCGACGTGTGGTACCGCTTCACCGCCCCCTCGGCCGGCTACTACACCTTCGACACGCTCGGCACGACGGAGCTCGGCGACACGACGATCGCGCTCTACGGCTCGTGCGGGTCGTCGCCGCTGGTCTGCAACAACGACATCTCGCAGGGAGAGACGTACAACGTGCTCTCGATGGTCGGGCGCGTGATGGCCCAGAACGAGCAGGTGCTCGTCCGCGTCGCCGGCAACGGGGGCTCGGCGGGCAACTTCGATCTCAACATCGCCGGCCCGCTCGCCACCCCGCCCGTCCCGCCGCACGACACCTACGACAACGCCCGCGTCATCGTCGGCGACAGCTACACCGACTCCACCGATCCCCGCTCGGCCACGCCCGACATCTTCAGCGACTGCATCCCGCCCAACCTGCTCCAGTCGCCCTACGGCGTGTGGTACCGCTTCACCGCGCCCGACGACGGCGTCTTCACCTTCCAGGAAGTCGGCGGCTTCAACGCCCTCCACGCCCTCACCTCCTTCTACCAGCCCTCCCCGGGCGCCCTGCCGATCGAAAACCTGCCCATCCAGTGCGGCACGATCACGCTCGACATGCAGGGCGGCGAGTCGTTCCTCTTCCTCGTCAGCATGCAGGGCGTCGAATACCCCGCCAGCAACTACAACGTCACCGCGACCTTCACCCCCAAGCTCGGCTGCTGCCAGACGCCCGGCGGCTGCATGATCCAGCGAGAGAGCACCTGCGCCGGCACGTGGACCGAAAGCCTCTGCGGCCCCAGCGCAACCTACACCGGCGGCACCAACCTCCCCTTCAGCATGCCCAACCCCCCCAGCAACGACAACCCCACCTACATCAGCTCGTCGATCACGGTCGCCGACAACGCGCCCCTCACCAACCTCACCGTCACCGTGCAGTTCACCCACTCCTCGTTCAACCAGGTCCGGATGCGTCTGACCACGCCGTGGGGCGCGCAGATCCAGCTCCTCATCGGCGAGATGGGCTCCGGGCAGTTCAACGGCACCTACACCTTCAGCGACCTCGCGCTCGACACCTTCTTCAACCAGACCGACTTCTTCCCCTTCGCCAGCAAGGCCTACCAGTCGGTCTCCGGCCCGATCGGCCCGAGCATCGTCGGGCACACCGCGGCCGGGCAGTGGACCCTCTCCGCGGGCGATGACCGCACGGGCGGCTCGCTCGGCCAAGTCACCAACTGGTCGCTGAACCTCTACGGTCAGTGCGCCGTCGCCTGTGCCGCCGACTTCAACGGGGTCAACGGCGTGACCGTGCAGGACATCTTCGACTTCCTGACGGCGTGGCTGGCCGGGAACTCGTCGGCCGACTTCAACCATGTCAACGGGGTGACCGTGCAGGACATCTTCGACTTCCTTACCGCGTGGCTGGCCGGTTGCTAGCTCCTCTTCTCGGAAAGCCGCGGGGCTCAGCCCCGCGGTTTCCATTGGTTCGCACAGGGTGTTGCGCCGAGGGGCTCAGCCCCTCGGCTTTCGGGGCAGTGTTATTCGCATCTTCGCAACGTTTGGAGCGCTTCATGTCCATTCGTCGAGCGTTCTCGCTGATCGAGTTGCTGGTGGTCATCTCGATCATCGCGCTGCTGATGTCGATCCTCCTGCCCGCGATGGCGCAGGCCCGCCGTCTCGCGCGCACCACCGTCTGCCAGAACAACCTGCACCAGTCCGGCGTGGCGACCGCCGCCTACGCCGCCGATTTCCGCGGCATCATCCCGAGCTTCTCGTGGAAGGTCGGCGTCGGCTATTCGCAGTTCAACGACCTGAACGAGAACCCCGGCAACCTGCAGTACGTCGCGCACTCCAACCAGGCCGTCGACATCATCCGCCGCCACCGCAACATCTCCCAGCCGTCGATCAAGAGCGACCGGCTGATGAACCGCAACTTCACCTACCTGATGCTCGTCGACGGCGGGTATTTCTCCGGCCGGCTGCCCGAGCCCGGCGTCGTCTGCCCCGAAGACGCGTCGACCTTCATCTGGCACCGATACGCCGACAACCCGGTGAACATCACGTTCGCGCAGACCGGCAGGCCCGACCAGGACGCCTCCCCGTCGTTCAACTATTCGCTGCCGTATTGGTCGACCTATCAGACGAGCCCCTACGCGTGGACGCCGGACCACGAGTCGACGCCGCTCAACCAGGTCGTCGACAACTACCGGCTGTACAACTACAACGAAAGCACGACCAACCTGACGCAGCGCAAGATCAGCGACGTCGCGTTCCCCGCGCAGAAGATGCACCTGTTCGACCTCTTCGATCGGCACAGCTTCAAGCGCACGATTTTCTACGCGTACCCGCAGGCGGCCCAGCCGCTGCTGAGCATGGACAGCTCGGTGACGACCCGCCGCAACCGCGACTGCAACCGCGGCTGGAACCCCATCTTCCCCACGAGCGTCGCGCCGCCGAAATACGAATACAACCCCGAGTCGCCCCGCAGCGGGGGCGAGCCGGCCTACGACCCGCCCAAGCTCGGCGAGGGCTCGAACGACAACAAGCTCTACCCGTACTACCGCTGGACGCGCTCCGGCCTGGGCGGCGTCGACTACGGCGGCAAAGAAGTCAAGTTCCGCTGACCGCCCACGCGCCGAGCCGCGCCGTCCCGCCCCGCCCTGTCGCCCCGCCCCACCGCAACGCGTGCGCGCCGAGCGGACGAGCGGACGAGCGGACGAGCGGACGAGCGATCGAAACGATCGCACGCTCCGCCGCGCACGTTTACTGCGCCGCGTTGTCCAGCTCGATGGGCGACTTCGGCGTCCGGTCCAGCGGCGGCCGCGGCGGCGGGGGCTCGTCCATCCCCGGCAAGGGCTGGAACGTCCCGTCCCGCTGCACACGCATCTGCCCCGTCACCACCAAATAGTCGAGGATTGCGTTGCGCAGGTCCGTCTCGGCCTGGTCGCGCGAGTCGCGGGCCTGCCGCAGGTCGTTCTCCGTGTCGAGGATGTCGCGCGTCTCGATCTCGTCGCGTTTGATCTGCTGCTCCTCGGCACGCCGCTCGGTGATGTGGACCTGCTGGCGCGCCAGTTCGAGGTTGATCTGCGCGCGCTCGATCTCGCGCACCCGCGCCCGCACGTCGAGCACGAGGTTGTCGCGGAACTGCTCGAAGTTCCGCACCGCCCGCTGGTAGCCGACGATCGCCGCACGAAGCCGCAGCCGCTCGATCTTCCTGTCCAGCGGCAGCGAAAAGAGCAGCCCCGCGCCGTACCGCACGTCGTCCGGCTCGTACACCACGCCCCCCTCGCGCTTGCCGACGTCGGTGGGGAAGCTCACGCTGCCGGAGAGGTCGAGGTCCGGCAGGATGTCGTTGCGCGTGTTGCGCACGCCGCGCAGAGAGTCTTCGAGCTGGTCGCGGGCGTTCTGCAGGTCGAGGCGGTAGCTCAGCGCCGCCGCCGCCGCCTCGGCGAGCGTCACGCCCGGCTCGGGGACGTCGAGGCGGTAGTCCTCCAGCTCGATCGACGCAAGGGCCGGCAAGCCCAGGCGGATCTTGAACCGGTCGAGCCCCAGCAGGTAGCCCTCTTCTTGGTTGACGAGGTTGGCGCGGGCCGAGAGGAGCTGGTTCCGCGCCTGGTCCACCTCGAACAGCGGCACGCGCCCCGCGTCGTTGAGCGCCTCGTTCTGCTTGACGACGAGCTGCACGCTGGCGAGCTGCTTGAGCGTGTTGGCGATCGAGTTCTTCTGCCGGACCAGGTCGAAGTAGTCCCGCGCAAGGCCCGCGAGCAGGTCCCGCCGCGTCGCCTCAAAGTCCCGCGCCGAATAGATGAGGTTCCGCTCGGTCTGGATCAGGCTCTCGCGGGCCACGTCGCCGGCCCCGCGCAGGAGCGGGATCGACGCGTCCAGCGTCAGGCTCGACGCTTGGACGTATTGGCCCGTCGCCGCGGAACGCAGGTTCTCGCTGGCGCTCCACACCCAGCTCGCCGCGGCCTCACCGCCGAAGGGCAGCCGCTGCCGAACGCCCAGCTCGTTGATGACGCGCAGCGCCGTCGTCGAGTCGCCGTCGACCTGCGCCGAGTCGAACGTGAGGTTCGACGTGCCGAACAGCCGCGGCGACCACAGGTGCCGTTCGATCAGCAGGTTGATCGCGTCGAGCAGGTAGTCTTCCTCGGCGGCTAGAAACTCCGGCCCGGTCTTCTGCACCTGCCGCCAGACGGCCGGCAGGTCGAGGGTGATCCGCTCGGTGTTCCCCTCGTGCTGGCGCTGGCGGAGGCGGGTGAGCCGCTCGTCGACGCTCGACACTTCCTGGGCGACGTCGAACCGCAGCTCCTCGGCCGGCGGGTTGACGGTCGCCGGGTGCTCCCGGCGGATCTCCGGGTCGTCGATCATGTCGAGCGTGCCCTCGCGCCGGGTCAGGTCGGGGGCGATGCTCCCGCCGTCGATCCGGTCGGAGCTGCGCTGGACGAGACGATCGACCTCGCGGTCGATGTCGGTCATGCTGCGGGAGCACCCCGAACAAAACAACATCAAAGCCGCCGTCGCCGGGACAGCCGCGCGCCGCCACCCTCCTCGGCGTCTCCCTGGTAGAGGGGAAAGTGGAGATGGGTGGCCGGTCCGAGTCGGCTGAATCAAGGCGTACTCCTGCTCGTTTGCCGCCAGTTTACCGCAGATCGACGCAGATTGTTGCGAATGCGCTCAGTGCGACCTAGTGTTGGCACCCTCCGGGGGCCGCACGGACGCGAGCAACGACCAAACATCCCGGCAGAGGGACGCGCACCTTGGGAATGGCTCGGCATTTCCCGCGGCCTGTCTGCAAAACCCACCGTTGTGCATTCTGGAGTGAACATAGCCCATGCCGTCGATCACCTTTGACGGGCAATCTTTCCAGGTCGAGGGGCGGCGGGTGTGGCTGGTGAGCGGGTCGGTGTCATACGCACACCTGCCGCGCTCGCAATGGGGGCAGGTGCTGCGCGCGGCCCAGCGCGCCGGGCTCAACACCATCGAGACCCCGGTGATCTGGGCGGTCCACGAGCCGCGGCAGGGGCAGTTCGACTTCGAGGGCGACCACGACCTCCGCGCCTTCGTCGAGATGATCCAGGAACTGGGGATGTACTGCATCCTCCGCCCCGGCCCCTTCGTCGGACGCGGGCTCGACCTCGGCGGCCTGCCGCCCTGGCTCCTGGCGGTCGACAACCTCAAGGTCCGGATGAATAACCAGCCGTTCCTCGAGGCCTGCTCGCGGTACATCACCGCGGTCGCCGCCCAGGTGCGCGACCTGCAGATCACCGCGCCGGGCGCGGCGGGCGGGGTCGGCAGCGGCGGGATCATCCTCGTCCAGAACGAATCGGAGTGGACCTGCGGGCACGACGGGATCGCCAACGCCTACCTCGGCGAGCTGGCGCGCTACCAGCGCGAGGCGGGGATCTCGGTGCCGCTCATCAACTCGAACGGCCTGTGGGCCGGCGTCGAGAGCGAGATCGACACGTGGACCGGCTCGTCGGGGATGCTCTCCAACCTGCGCCAGCTCGGCGCGGTGAGGCCCAACCAGCCCAAGCTCGTCGCCGATTTCCGCGTCGAGCAGCTCCCGGTGTGGGGGCAGGAGCGGCCGGAGGTCCTCGCGCCCGAGGAGCTGGTGCGCCAGCTCGCCGAGGTCGTCGCGGCCGGCGGCCAGTTCAACATCGTGCCCTTCCACGCCGGGACCAACTTCGGCTACATCGGCGGGCGCGACCCGTACGCGCCGGGCGGGTTCCTGTGCGCCTCGCGCGACGCGGGCGCGCCGATCAGCGAGAGCGGCATGCCCGGCCCGTCCTACTCGGCGGTGCGGCGGATCTGCACGTTCGCCTCGCAGTTCGACCGCCTCCTGGCCAATCTCGACCCCCGCCGCCACCCGGTGACGATCCACCCGGACCACCCCGAGTTCGACGGCTCCACCGGCGAACCGACCGGCGTCTCCCTCACGCACATCAGCGGCTCGCAGGGGGGCGTCGCGTTCCTCTTCGCCCCGCGCCGCGAGCACGCCGCCGAAGAGAACGGCGCGGGCTCGCCGACGCCCAAGTCCAAGTCGCGCAAGAAGACCTCGGCCAAGGGATCGGGTGCTGACGCCGCGGCTGGGGAAGGGGGCGGCGGGCGGCTGACGCTGCTCATGCCCGACGGCTCCAGCCTGCCGGTCGACATGGGCGGCCTGCCGGTCTTCTGGTGCGTCCTCGACACCCGCCTCACCGGCCGGGCCCACCTCGACTACACCAACCTCTGCGCCTTCGCCCTCGTTGGG
Organism: uncultured Phycisphaeraceae bacterium; assembly: GCA_964652945.1. Lineage (GTDB taxonomy): Bacteria > Planctomycetota > Phycisphaerae > Phycisphaerales > UBA1924 > CAZZDW01. The sequence goes on along the minus strand of CAZZDW010000018.1, from coordinate 14,768 downwards.
CGGGTGCTGGTCTGCTTCGGCCCGGCCGGGGCGACGGGCATCATCTCGATCAACGGCGCGCGCCTCGAGACCGAGGTGCCGACCCAGGGCGGGCCGTCGGTGCACGAGCACGAGGGCGTGACCGTCGTCGTCGCCTCGGTCGAACAGCTCGACTCGATCGTGCTGACCGACGACAACGTCTACGTCGGCGTCGCGAGCGTCGACATCGGTGCGGCCGGGGGCGAAGACCGCGTCACGCCCCTGCCCGACCACAAAAACTACCTCCGCCTCAGCGGCGACGGCGCGATCACGACCGTCCGCTCGTCGGGCTCCGGCGGCAAGGCCCCCGCGAGCGCGCCGGCCGGTGGGGGCAGTGGAGGGGGCGGGGGGGGCAAGCCCGGCAGGATCGCCCTCGCGCACTGGTCGATCGCCGAGACCACCTCGTACGTCGACGGCACCAGCGCGCGCTACGCCTCGATCGCCGGCCCGGCCGACCTCAATGCGCTGGGCGCGCCCTACGGCTATGGGTGGTACCGCCTCAAGCTGCACCCGACCAAGGCCGGCAAGCAGCAGGTCGTCTTCCCCGAGTCGGGCCACCGCCTGCACCTGTGGCTCGACGCGGCCGAGACGGGCGTCGTCGGGCTCGGGCCGGGCGCCAGCGACCACGCCGCCCTCTCGGTCAAGAAGAAAGACCAGACGCTGGTCATCCTCGCCGAGAACCTCGGCCGTTTTGCCGGCGGGATCGAGCTGGGCGAACGCACCGGCCTCTACGGGCACGGCTGGACGTCGAGCGTGCAGAAGGTCGGCAAGCCCAAGCTCGTCGATTCGGAGCCGGTGAACCTGCTCGGCTTCAAGACGCCGCTGTGGCGCGTCCACGAGGGGGCGACGACCGATCCGCGCCGGATGGCGTGGACGGTGACGCACCATGTGCGCACCAAGCTGCTGATGACCATCGGCGGCGAGCTGGGGCGCGCGGGGGGGGGCGGGCTGGTGCTGGTCAACGGCGCGCCGGTGCACTACTTCGAGCAGGGCGGCATGCTGCCGCTCGTGCTCGACGAGCCGGTGCTGACCAAGGGGAAGAACACCGTCGAGATCGCGCTGGCGAGCGATACGGCGGCCCACGCCGACGTGCTCGAGCGGGCGGTGAGCTTCGCCGAGACGGGCGAGTGCGTGACGGAGAAGGCCGAGTGGGCCTTCGCCAAGTGGGAGCCGCCCGCGGCCGAGCTGTTCGCCCCCGCCAAGACGATGAAGGCGGGGGGGGCAGGCGGCAGCCCGGCGTGGTGGAAGGCCGAGTTCGAGGCCAGCGCCGACGTTGAGGGCGCTGGGGGCGGCTTGCCGCTCTTCTTCGACGCCACGGGGCTGACCAAGGGCCAGCTCTACCTCAACGGGCGGCACGTCAGCCGCTACTTCGTCGCGACCGGCGACGGTACGAAAGTCCCGCCGCAGAGCCTGTACTTCCTCCCGCGGTCGTACCTCAAGGCCGACGGCGAGGGGCTGAACGAGCTGATGGTCTTCGACGAGCACGGCGCGGCGCCGACCAAGACGTCGATCGTCATGGACGCCGCGGCAAGGGCGATCGAGTAAGCAAAGACAGGCGTGGGGCGTAGGGCGTGGGGCGTCGGTCGCTGGAGTGTTTTCTGCCAGCGTCCGGCGATCGTGCGCCTTTCTTGGTCGGTCATGACACCAACGCCTGACGCCCGACGCCTCACGCCTTGGGTCTCCTCCCCGCCTATCGTCGCGCATGGACCTGAGCAGCGAGAGTTTGTGGCAGGACGCGGTCTCGTTTGCCGCACGCCAGCACCGGCACGGCGTGCGGAAGGACGGCGTCACGCCGTATATCGCGCACCCGATGCGGGTCTGCCTCACGGTGCGTCAGGTCTTTCAGTGCGATGATCCGGTCGTGCTCGCCGCGGCGATGCTGCACGACACCATCGAGGACACCAATACGGATTTCGACGAGCTGCAGCAGCTCTTCGGCAAGGAGGTCGCCGACACGGTGGCCGCGCTGACCAAGAACGCGGCGTTGCCGGAGGATCGGCGCGAGCGGCGGTACGACGAGGGGCTGGCGAAGGCGACGTGGAAAGCACGGCTCGTCAAGCTCGGCGACGTGTACGACAACGTTTTGGACTCGGGGGAGCGGTTCGGGGCCAGTGGGGGGGCGACGCCGCGTGCGATCGAGAAGGCGCGGCGGGCGCTCAAGCTCGCGCAGGCCGACGCCGCGGCCCACCCCGAGAGCAAGCGGGCCGTCGAGGCCGTGACGGCGCTGATCAAGACGTTCGAAGAATCCGTGAGTTAAGCAGAGGATGGTTCTGTCTTGGGTGGGGCGGGCGTCCCGCCCGCCATACGGAATGTCCAAAGATAAGCGGTGGGCGGGCGGGACGCCCGCCCCACCCAAAGCTAGATTGAGGCGGCTGTCCATTGATTCGGTAAACAAAGACGCCCCGGACCATCCGGGGCGTCTTTGCGTCGTTGTGGTTTCGTGGAAAGCACGAAACGAATGGTTGAGTGGCGCAGGCCGCACGAAACGCCTGCGAAGCGACGGTGCGACCTCAGCGCCGGCGGCGGCGCAGCGCCAGCGGCATCAGGCCGAAGGCCAGCCCGGTCGCGGGGGCGGGGATGACGGTCATCGCGGTGATGACGATCCCGCCGTCGACCTGCCCGACCTCGGTGATCGCGCCGGTGGCGAGATTGAGCGTCACGAAGGTGGAGCGGGAGAGGTCGGCGTTCTGGACGACGGCGTAGGCGATGCCGCTGGTCCCCGAGATGTCGAACCCACCCAGGGCGGTGACGTCCTGCCCGAGGTTGCCCAGGGTGTGCAGCGTGCCGGCCGAGTCGTCGACGGTGACGAGGATGTCGTGCTCGGTGTCGATGCCGTAGAGCGTGGAGGAGGTGGCGCCGACGAAGTTGTTGGAGTAGGAGAGGTGGACGGCGCTGGGGTCCATGCCGTCGTTGGCGTCGCCGGCGGCGAAGGCCAGGTCGACGACCTGCATGAAGTCGGCGTTGTCGGGGTTGATCATGTAGTTGTCGTTGGTGTCGGAGACGACGCGGATGCGGTCGTTGACGGGGTCGACGTCAAAGCCGAAGTTGCTCCCGTCGAGTTGCATGGAGAAGGCCCCGCCGACCTGGGAGACCTGCCCGTTGGCGGGGTCGATGGTGTAGAGGTGGTCGAAGCTGCCCAGGGCGTAGATGAGCCCGTTGGAGGGGCGGAAGTCGATGCTCTGGACGATCTCGTTGGAGTCCATCCCACGGATCGAGCGAGCGGAGAGGAGATTGGTGGGATCGGACGAATCCCACGAAACGATCTTCTGGTCTTGGGTCACGGCGTAGACCAGTTCGCCGTGTGCCGAGGCGCCCGCGAGCGCGACCAACGCTCCGGCTCCCAGCAATGTTGCACGCATAAACACAGTTCAGCTCCTTCGAGAGAGAAAGGAAGCCACCGGACCCTCTCGCGATACGCAACGCGGGCAGGGAACGGAACGACGCAGGTTGTGGGGCTCGCCGCGGAGTGAGAGAACGCGGCGTGACCAGCAGTATCTTCGCTCACTCAAGCGCAACGGACAAACAGACAGGGCCTTTTTCCCCCAGATTTATTGGTTTTTAAACCTGCGGTTGGCCACGATTCCACTGAAAGCGGGGTAGAGCCTTCATGATCGGGTTTTCACTGAGCAAAAACTCACGGACAACCGTGGCCGAGTGCTCTAGGGTACACGCATGAGCCGGAGAGTCTTGGCGTTGGTCGTGGCGATGGTGGCGGCGTGGGCGTGCGCACAGCCCGTGCGAGCCCAGACGACGGGCGGGGACGCCGTGCCCGCCGAGCCCGCGGCGGCCCAAACCGCCGACGGGGGGGAGAAACCCGCTGCGGAAGAGCCCGGCAAGACGACCGGGCCCGTCGCCCCGACCCACCGCGAGCTGGCCGTCCAGCGCTCGGAGATGGCCGAGGGGGTGATCGCGTCGGTGCTGCCCGAGCAGACGCGCGAGGTGATCGAGTCGCGGGTCCTGGGGAACACGGTGGGGGCGTGGATCGCCGCGGCGGTCATCCTCGTCTGCTTCCACCTGCTCATCGCGATCGTCCGGCGGATCGTGCTGGCGCGGCTGCGCACGCTGGCCAAACGGTACCCCGACTCGGCGCTGCCGGTGGGCGTCGCGATGGCCGACGACATCCGGTCGTGGTGCATCTTCCTGGTCTCGCTCTACGTGGCCTCGCGGGTGTTGATCCTGCCGGAGCTGGTCGACGGCGTGCTGCGGGTGCTGGGGATCGGGGCGCTGGCGCTGCAGGTGCTCATCACCAGCCGCCTGGCGATCGACTACGGCGTCAAGACGATCCTGAAAAAGCAGTCGAGCTCCCCCGACGGGCAGCCCGACGCCGAGCTGGCCAGCGCCTCGGGGATCATCCGCTTCCTGGCGATGCTCGTGCTGGCGGCCCTCGTCCTCCTCCTGGCGCTGCAGAACATGGGCGTCGAGGTGACGGCCCTCATCACCGGGCTGGGTGTGGGCGGCATCGCGGTGGCCCTGGCCGCCCAGAACGTGCTGCAGGACCTCTTCGCCTCGCTGACGATCGTCTTCGACAAGCCGTTCCTCGTGGGCGATTTCATCATCGTTGGCGACGAGATGGGCACCGTCTCACGCATCGGCATCAAGACCACCCGCGTCACGGCCCTCTCCGGCGAGCAGCTCGTCTTCTCCAACGCCGACCTGCTCTCCTCGCGGATCCAGAACTTCAAGAAGATGCAGCAACGCCGCGTGGTCTTCACCATCGGCGTGATCTACGAGACGCCGGCGTCGGAGCTGAAGGCGATCCCGGGGATCATCCGCAAGGCGGTCGAGAACGCGACCAGCGGCTCGGTCTCCGGCGTCACCGGCCGCCTCGACCGGGCCCACTTCAAATCCTTCGGCGCCTACTCGCTCGACTACGAGACCGTCTACTACATCTATACCAACGACTACAACAAGTACATGGACGTCCAGCAGGCGATCAACCTCGAGCTCTTCGAGGTCTTCGGCCAGCGCGGCATCGAGTTCGCCTACCCGACCCAGCTCGAGATCCACCGCGCCGAGCCCAGCGGCGAGGAAGACAAGTCCGCGCCGGTCCGCGTCGTGCTCGAGCAGTCCGAGGCGAAATCCAAGAACGGCGAGTCGTGAGCCGCGGGTGCATTGACGGGTGGGAACGACCGATATCATCGCTTCATGAATGAGCCGCGGTCGTCCCACGCCGATGCAGCAAGCGCCCCCCGGGTTGAGGGTGGCGTGTCGCGCAGACTGATCCACAAGGGGAAGAAGTTCGACTTCGAGATGCTCACGTTCACCTCGCCGAGCGGGAAGAAGCTCGAGCGCGAGGTCGTCAGGCACCCCGGGGCGGTGGTGATCGTGCCGATCCTGGAGGAGGGCGGCGGGGGCACCGGGGTGGTGATGATCCGCAACCGCCGGCTGGCCTTGGGAGACGGGGGTGAGGTCCTCCTGGAGTGCCCGGCCGGGACGATCGGGGACCACGGCGACGAAGACCCGGCCCAGTGCGCGGCTCGCGAGCTGATCGAAGAGACCGGGTACAAGGCCGAGCGGCTGGTATCGCTCGGATGGTTTTACACGACGCCGGGGATGACCGACGAGAAGATGCACGCGTTTGCCGCGATGGGGCTGACGCACGTCGGGCAGGCGCTCGAAGAGGACGAGAGCATCACCGTCGAGATCGTGCCGACGGCTCGGGCCGTCGCGATGGTCGCGGACGGGCGGGACGGGCAGGCGGGGCTCAGGGACGCCAAGAGCATGCTGGCGATCACGCTGGCGCAGCGGCGGGGATTGCTGGGAACGCCGGCGTAACGCGAAGGTATAAAAGGTATGAGAGAGGCAGCACAGGCGGACGCCTGTGCCACGCACGAGAGGCCGAACGGACGCACAGGAGCAGGGACCGCCGTGGGACTATCAGACCGGGACTACAACCGATACGACGCCGCGGGCCGGGGCGGCCGGGGCGGCGGGAGGGGGGGGGTCGGCCGCGCGATCCGGCGGGTCTTCGTCGAGGGCGACGGGTTTTATTCCTGGGCCGTGCCGTTGTACAAGGCGTGGGGGATTCTGGTCAAGGTCCACGTCTTGTTCATTTTGCTGATCGTCGTTCGGCTCTTGCGCTCGGGGCTGACCGACTCGCTCGGGTTCCCGTACGCGTTGATGAGCATGGCCAGCCTGTTCGTGCTGGTCTTGCTGCACGAGTACGGGCACTGCATCGCGTGCCGAAGGGTGGGGGGCGAGGCGGACGAGATCCTGATGTGGCCGCTGGGCGGGCTTGCGTTCTGCAAGCCGCCGCACCATTGGAAGGCGGAGCTGATCACCGTCGCCGGCGGGCCGATGGTGAACGTGGTGCTGGCGCCGGTGCTGGGCGTGGTGCTGCTGGTGATGGGCGCGGGGGCGGAGCACCTGGTGTTTAACCCGTTTGCGCCGGGGTGGGTGTTTGCGACGCTGCCGTTCCGGTCGTACGCCGCGTTGTCGGTGTGGTGGCTGTATTACATCAACCTGGCGCTGCTGCTGTTCAACGTCCTGGTGCCGATGTACCCGATGGACGGCGGGCGGATCGTGCACACGCTCCTGTGGCGGAAGCTCGGGTACGACCGGGCGACGTATATCAGCGCCAACATCGGGTTTTTCGCGGCGATCGCGCTGGGCGTCTTCGCGATCGGCTTTCTGAGCGGGCCGTCGTCGGGGCTGATGCTGGGGCTTGCGCTCTTCGGCGGGTTCTCGTGCTGGCAGGAGAAGCAGCGCCTGGCGATGATGTCGGCGCTCGGCGCGGGCGGCGGGGAGCCGTGGTCGAGCGGCGGAGAAGCCTGGCGCGGCGGCGCTGGGGGGAGCGGGGGAGGGGGCGAGGACGATCGGAAGTTCCGCGAGGCGGCGCGGCGGCAGCGCGAGCAGGAACAGGCCGCGGCGGAGGTCGACCGCATCCTCGACAAGGTCCACAAGTCGGGCCTGCAGAGCCTGACGCGGAAGGAGAAGGCCGTCTTGCGGAAGGCGAGCGGGCAGAAGTAGGGCAGGCGGGTTCCGGGTCTCGGGTTCCGGGGTCCGGGTTAGAAACGGGGCGGTGAACAAACGAAATCTGCCGCGTGCTCACACGGCATGGCGTAAGGTGTTTTCCCAAGACCCAAGACCCAAGACCCAAGACCCAAGACCCAAGACCCAAGACCCGAGAGCCGGAACCCGATAAAACTGCTATGGGCATCGCCGATCGAGATTATGTACGGGACGAGGGCAGACCTGCCGGGGGCCTCGGCGGCGGCTGGCGCGGCGTGGGCCGCGGCGGCGTGGGGCCGCGGGGAGGGTGGAGCGTCACGACGTGGCTCATCGTCGTGAACATCGCCGTGTTCGCGTTGCAGGCGTTGGTCTTCTCGCATTCGCGCCCGATCACCTACTACGGCACGGCGTACCTGAACTCGGCCAGCTCGGCGCAGATCGAGCGCGCCGTCGTCGACCGGTCGGTGCCGAACCAGGCCGAGACGCCGGGGGGCGGGGTGTACTTCTTCGCGATCCGCGACCCGCGGACGATCGTCGGCGTGGATGCGCACGGCAAGCCCATCGGCGAGCTCGTGGGCATGTGGCGCTTCGTCACGCACATGGACTGGCTCGAGTCGTGGGGGCACTTCTCGACCGGGCGCGTCTTCATGGGCGGCGAGCTGTGGCGGTTCATCACCTTCCAGTTCCTGCACGCCAACTTCTTCCACATCGCGCTCAACATGTACGCGCTGTGGATGTTCGGCGGGCTCGTCGAGGGGTACCTCGGCAGGCGGCGGTTCCTGGCGTTCTACCTGCTCTGCGGCTCGTGCGGGGCGCTGCTCTACCTCGTGCTCAACCTCGCGGGGAACCTGCTGCCGATGCACGTGCCGGGCGTGCTGATCCACGACGCGTACACGCCGTTGATCGGCGCGTCGGCGGGGGTCTTCGGCGTGCTGCTCGCCTCGGCGTTCATCGCGCCAAACGACATGCTCACGCTCTTCCCGATCCCGATCCCCATGCGGCTCAAGACGTTCGCGTATGGGTACGCGCTGGTGGCGCTGATCAGCCTGGTGATGGGCAGCCACAACGCCGGGGGCGAGGCGGCCCACATCGGCGGGGTGATCGCCGGGGCGTGGCTCATCCGGCGGGTCGACATCCTGCGCGACATCGCCGATTTCTTCGATATCTTCTCCTCGGGCAAGGCCAAGCGGGTGAGGGGGCCGTCGAGAGACGGGGCGTTTGCGCGGCAGACGCGCGGCGGCATGTCGGCGAGGCAGGAAGCCGCGGTGGACGCGATCCTCGACAAGGTCTCGGTCAGCGGCATCGACAGCCTCAGCGAATCGGAGAAAAAGACCCTCCGCGAGGCGACGCAAAGGAAAAAATAAACGAGCCCGAAGCGCCAGCGAGGGGAAGGGAACGTCTCCAAACGACGCCTCCTTGAACGCGGATGCCGGCCCTTGCTCGCGCTGCGGGCTCGTTTTCACCCGAGACCCGGACCCCGGAACCCGAGCCCCGGAACCCCGCCCCCCCAACCCGATCGTTCTACGCTTCGCGTCCAGTTTCACGCATGTCTTCCCTCCGCTTCGACATCACCCATCGGTCGTCCGTCTGCAAAGCGCGGCTGGGTCGCGTGCACACGCCGCATGGGGTGTTCGACACGCCGGCGTTCATGCCGGTGGGCACGCGCGGCACGGTCAAGGGGGTGCTGCCGCACCTGGTGGCCCAGACGGGGGCGCAGATCATCCTCGGCAATACGTACCACCTCTTGCTGAGGCCCGGGCCGGAGACGGTCAAACGGCTTGGCGGCCTGCAGCGCTTCGCCGGGTGGGCCGGGCCGATGCTGACCGACTCGGGCGGCTACCAGGCCTACTCGATGGCCGACATCAACAGGGTCACCGACGACGGCGTGACCTTCAAGTCGGTCGTCGACGGCAGCGAGGTGATGCTCAACCCCGAGCGGGCGATGCGGGTGCAGAACGACCTCGGGGCCGACATCATCATGGCGTTTGACGATTGCCCGCCGTCGGTGGATCCCACTGCAGGGGACGGGGCGGCACGCCCCGTCTCGCGTCGTGAACGCCGTTACGACCATGCCGAGCGGTTGAAGACCGCCAACGAGCGGACGGTGCGGTGGCTGGAGCGGTGCAAGCAGGCGCACGCGCGGCCGGACGAACAGGCGCTCTTCGGGATCGTGCAGGGGGGAACCGACCTCGACCAGCGGACGTGGTCGGCTCAGCGGATCTGCAACATCGAGCTGCCGGGGTACGCGATCGGGGGCGTGGCCGTCGGGGAGACCACGGCGGATATCGCGAGGGTCGTGCGCCACACCGCGCCGCTCTTGCCGGACGAAAAGCCGCGGTACCTGATGGGGGTTGGGTATGACCGGGATCTGGTGGCCGCGGTGAGGGCGGGGGTCGACATGTTCGACTGCGTTCTCCCAACGAGGAACGGCCGGAACGCGAACGCGTTCGTTCCCACGGGGAATGGGCAGATGAGGTTGCGCAACGCCCGATATGCGGAGGACCCGGGGCCGATCGAGGAGGGATGCGACTGTCTGGCGTGCCGATGGGCCTTGACGGAGCACGAACAGAACGGGAAAACGAATGACTCAACCTTCTCTCGCGCCTACATTCGACATCTGTTTATGGCCAAGGAAATGCTCGGCCCGATCCTGGTAAGCCTGCACAACCTGCGGTACTTCCAGCGGCTCATGGCCGACCTCCGCGGCACCATCGTCAGCGGCGACTGGGACGGCATGGCCCGGCGCTTCCCCGCGGCGTTCATCGAAGGCCCGCGGGAGATCGGTTTCGAGGGATAGATCAGCCAGACGGGGCGTGCCGCCCTGTCGTTGTGGAGATGATGTTTATGCACGGATATTCGACAGACCTGTGGGCGGCGTGGGCCTTACCGACAACGACCCTCGCCCAGACCACCACCCCCGACGCCGCGCCGTCCACCAGCGCTCAGCCCGCCGCCGGTCAGCCGGCGGCGTCGGCGTCGCCGCAGGGGAACGCCCAGGCGGCGCCCTCGACCCAGGATCTCATCAGCGGCTCGGCCCCGGCCGGCACGACGACGACCGGCGCGAACGGCTCGGCCAACGGCGGCGGGCTGGGCGGTTCGAGCGGGGCTGGGGGGGCGGGGGGGGCGAGTGGGGGGCAGCCGCAGAGCCCGCTGGGCGGCAACTTCATGTTCATCATGATCGCCATCCTCGGCTTCATGATCCTCACCACGGTCATGAGCGGCCGAAAGGAGAAGAAGCGGCAGGCCGAGCTGATGGCCTCGCTCAAGCCGGGCGACCGCGTCCTGGCGGCGGGCGGCCTGCTCGCCCAGGTCGACAAGGTCAAAGACGACGAGGTCACCCTCAAGATCGACGAGAACTCGAGCGTCAAGGTCAAGGTCCTCCGCTCGGCGATCCAGCAGATCCTGCGCTCCAGCGAGACGGCGGCGGAGACGAAATAGGCAAAGGCAGCAGGGCGTAGGCAGCAGGAAATACAGGCGTCGAGCGTCAGGCGTGAGCCGTCTGTAGCCGGAGTGATGTCGTTCGCCGAATCCCTGCTCCCTGCTCCCTGTTCCCTGCTCCCTTCGTGCTTCCTGCTTATCCTTCCTTCCCTTTCAACCCCGGTATTCCCCCCACATGCGACACCTTGTACGAAACGGTTTCATTCTTCTGGCCCTGACGGCTCTGGCCCTGTGGGCGATCATCCCGCCGAGCGAGAAGATCCGCCTGGGCAAGGACCTCCGCGGCGGCGTGAGCCTCGTCTACCACGTCGGGATCGGGCCGGATGATCCGTCGGACACGCTGGGGAAGGTGATCACGGCGGTGCGTGAGCGGCTGGACCCCAACGGCATCCTGGAGATCGCGATCACGCCGCAGGGCAGCGACCGGATCGAGATCACGATGCCGTTGCCCAGCGATTCGATCAAGGCGCTGCGTGACGAGTACAAGCAGGAGCTGTCGTCGCTGGAGCGGGTCTCGGTGAACGAGTCGGCGCTGGCGCAGGTGATGGCGCTGCCGGGGGAGGAGCGCCAGGCCCGCCTGCGCGAGATCGCGGGGCTGGCCCCGGGTGAAGAGCCGACCGACGCGGAGAAGGCCCGCCTCGAACGGCTCAGCGAGATGGCCGACCTGTACGACGCGGCCCGCGCCGCCTCGGCCGAGTACGCCGAGGCCGAGCACGACCTGACGAGCATCCGCAACCAGATCGCGACGCTGGAGGCCTCGGGCCTGCCGAGCGACGATCCGATGCTGTCGTCGCTGAAGGAGAACGTCCTGCCGGAGGCGCAGAAGCGGGCGAGCGACGCGGCGGTCGCCGCGGCCCCGGCCGACCTGGCGTACGACAAGGCGAAGCAGGCGTTTTTGGCCGAGTCGATCAGCCCGGGGCGGGTGGAGCGGGCGCTGTCGCTCTCCGACGAGCCGTTGGTGTTTTCGGTGGGCGGCGGGCGGGTGGAGACGGTCGCCAGCCCGCGTCAGCAGGCGCTGACGGAGCTGCGTGAGAGCCACCCGCAGATGGCGGGCACGCTGGACGAGGTGGTCGCCGCGTGGCAGCGGTACAAGTCGCAGGCCAAGACGTTCGACGATCCGGCGGACATCAAGCGGCTGTTGCGGAGCGCCGGCGTGCTGTCGTTCCGCATCACGGTGGACCAGGGGTCGTTCCCGGACGCGGAGGTGGCGGCGGCGCGGGACGAGCTGCAGCGGCTCGGGCCGCGGAACACGTCGGTCGACGACGTGCGGTGGTACAAGATCAACAAGCTCAACGGCTGGGTGGACGACTACGAGCGCTTCCAGGCGATGCAGGCCAACCCGCAGGGGTATTTCGCCGGCATGGGGTACATCGTCGAGGAATACCAGGGCGAGTATTACATGCTGTGCTGGGACCGGCGCGGGCTGCGGCTGACGCAGGCCGACGGCGAGTGGGCCGTCGCCAGCGCCTACCAGAGCGCCGACCAGCAGGGGCGGCCGGCGATCGCGTTCACGATGGACACGCTGGGCGCACCCAAGCTGGGCTCGCTGACGGAGAACAACGTCGGCAAGAAGATGGCCGTGCTGCTCGACGACGAGGTGTACACGGCCCCGACGCTGCAGAGCCGTATTTCCAGCCAGGGGCAGATCACGGGGCAGTTCGACCCCGACGAGCTGCAATACATCATCAAGGTGCTCAACGCGGGCGCGCTCAAGCAGAAGCTGTCGCGCGACCCGATCAGCGAGAACCAGATCGCCCCGACGCTGGGCGCCGACAACCTGCAGATGGGCGAGTTCGCCGGCGTGGTGGCGTTCTGCGTCATCGCGGCGTTCATGATCGTGTACTACTTCGGGTTCGGGTTCGTCGCGGTGGTGGCGCTGGCGTTCAACACGCTGTTCCTGCTGGCGGCGATGGCGCTGAACCACTACGCCTTCACGCTGCCGGGCATCGCCGGCGTGATCCTGACGTTCGGCCAGGCGGTGGACGCCAACGTGCTGGTGTACGAACGCATGAGGGAGGAGTTCAACCGCGGGGCCGACCTCAAGACGGCGCTGCGGCTTGGGTATTCCAAGGCGCTCTCGGCGATCGTCGACGGCAACGTGACGACGCTGATCGTCTGCGTCGTGCTGGGGTACGTCGGCACGCCGGAGATCAGGGGCTTTGCGATCACGCTGGGCATCGGCATCGCGACGACGCTCTTCGCCCAGCTCTACCTGACGCGGTGGATCTACAGCGTGATGACCGACGTCTTCGGCTGGCGCAAGGGCAGCATGCTGGCGCGGGCCATCCCGGCGATCGACCGGGCGCTGACGCCGCGGATCGACTGGATGCGGCTGCGGTTCGTCTCCTACACCATCACGCTGGTCCTGACGCTCCTGGGCGTGGTGATGGTGGTGACGCAGGGCAAGAACCTGCTCTCGCACGAGTTCATGGGCGGCACGGCCGTCACGCTGGTCTTCAAGGAAGACCCCGCGACCGGGAAAGAGATGACGATGGAGCGCCCGGCGGTCGAGAAGCGGATCAAGGACTACGCCGAGACGCTGGGGCCGGACGACCCGCTGCGCAAGCTGGCGACGGCCGACGTGCTGGCGGAGAACCCCGAGGCGGGCGGCATCTCGGCGTCGCGGTTCCGCGTCAAGACGCTGGTGCAGGACGCCGAGCTTTTGCAGTCGCGCCTCGCCGAGCTGTTCAAGGACGAGCTGGAGGTGACCCCGCCGCTGGGCTTCGAGCACCAGGCGGCCCGCTCGCTGAGCGAGGCGCCGGTGTACCCGGTGCTGTCGAGCTCGCTGGGCGACAGCATCGAGCGGCCGGAGGTGCGGATCGGCGTGCAGGAGTTCTACGGCGGGGTCGCGGTCGTGCTCGACGACCTCTCCACGCCCGTCTCGGTGCGGGACCTCGAGGGGCGGATCGAGCGACGCCGCGCCCAGCCGGACTATTCGTCGACGGGCCTGCGGCAGGTGCGGGTCGTCGTGCTCGACGGCACGGAAGACGCCGTGCGGTCGGCGGCCGTGCTGGTGAAGGATCCGAACCTGTCGTTCTTCGACGACGAGGCGCGGTGGAAGGTCGAGGTGGCGCAGACGGAGTGGAACGTCGTGCAGTCGGCGCTGACGGAGCCGGCGACGCTGGCGAGCGTCGAGTCGTTCGGCAGCGCGATCGCCGAGACGTTCCGCTCGACGGCGATCATCGCGCTCTTGATGTCGTCGCTGGGCGTGACGATCTATCTGTGGGTGCGGTTCGGCTCGGCGCTCTACTCGATCGCGGCGCTGGCGACGACGCTGCACGACTGCCTTGTGGCGGTCGGGCTGGTGGCGCTGGCGTCGGTGATTTATGACAAGGCGCCCGAGGCCGCGGGGTTCCTCAAGCTGCAGCCGTTCAAGTTTGACCTGAACCTGGTGACGGCGGTGATGACGATCCTGGGGTACTCGCTCAACGACACGATCATCGTGCTGGACCGCATCCGCGAGAACCGCGGCAAGCTGCCGTACGCCTCGCGGCAGGTCATCAACGACTCGATCAACGAGACGATCAGCCGGACGGTGATCACCTCGGGCACGACGCTGCTGGCGGTGATCGCGCTGTACATCCTCGGCGGCGAGAGCCTGCGGGTCTTCTCGTTCACGCTGCTGATCGGCATCGGGATCGGCACGTACTCGTCGATCGCGGTCGCCTCGCCGCTGGTGTGGGTCAAGTCGGCCGACAAGCGGGCGACGAAGCCTCTGCCCGGGAGCGAGCCGGCGCCGACCGCCGCGTGAGATGTTGATGATGGAAGCCAAAGCCGCGGGCTGAGCCCCGCGGCGTTCGATCAAGCCAAATATCCGCGGCGCAACGGTCGATAAGGGGGATGCCATGAAGGACACCGCCTCCCGCGTTTTCGTCCTGATGCTCGTGCTCGTCGGCGTGTGGGTGCTGACCTACTGGCTGTACGAGCCGAGCGGCGTGGCGGCCGACGAGGCGAAGGTGACCTTCGACACCCCGCCCGGCGGAGACGACGACGGGCCGTTGGAGCAGCCCGGCGTGCTCGGCCGCGTGCCGGCCCAGGCGGTCGCGCCGGCGTCGATCGCGGCGCCGGTCGCCCCGCCGCCGGTGGCTGTCGATACGGCGAACCCCGCGGCGGAGCGCGTGCCGACAGTCGTGCCCCCCGAGTTCGGCACCTACATCGTGCAAGAGGGCGACCGCGGCTGGGAGGACATCGCCCAGCGCGTCTATGGCGACCGCGCGCTGTGGGAAGCCGTCTCGCGGGCCAACCCACTGGCGACGCCGGATCGGCTCATCCCCGGCGTCACCAAGCTCCGCTACGCCCTCGACCCGACCAACATCCAGGGACGCATCGAATACAAAGAGCCCGCCCCCCTGCCCCCCCAG
>CAZZDW010000017.1:0-48165 GCA_964652945.1 uncultured Phycisphaeraceae bacterium | reverse complement strand
GGTGGTCGTGCGCATCGGCGGCGTCGAGACGACCTTTCGGCACGACCAGGTCGAGCGGTACGAGGTCCTGCCGCCGGTCTTGGAGCGGTACATGGCGCTCCGCGAGGCGGTGGGGAACGACCCGGACCGGATCGTGCAACTGGCCGAGTGGCTGAGGACGCGCGAGCGGCTCGAGCTGGCCTACGCCGAGGTGGAGCGGGCGCTGGAGATCATGCCGTCGCACACCGAGGCCCAGCGGCTCAAGACGCTCATCGCCGGGCAGATTATGCTGCAGGTCCGCTCGCACGCCGACGAACAGGCCAAGCGGCGCGAGGCCGATCGGCCGGCGGACGACGAAACCGAGAAGGGCGGGGTTCGGCGGCTGGATTTTCCGCTGCTGAGCAAGCCGCAGATCAATCTGATTAAGGTGTACGAGGTGGACCTGGCGGAGAAGCCGCGGGTCCTGATCTCGCGCGACACGGTGCTGCGGATGCTCAAGCAGTACGCCGGCAGCCCGCTGGTGCCGGTGACGGAGGAGGGGCGCGAGGCGATCGCCCGCAAGCCGGCCAAGGAGATTTTGGAGTTGATGTTCCGCCTGCAGGCGCGGGACTACTACGGCGAGGTCGAGGTGCTCGACCATTCGCCGGGGATCGAGGCGTTCCGCGATCATGTGCAGCGGACGTGGCTGCTCAACTCGTGCGCGACGACGACGTGCCACGGGGGCGAGGCGGCGGGGCGGCTGTGGCTGTACAACCGGCGGCCCAACTCCGACGCGGCGCTGTACACCAACTTTCTGATCCTCGACCGCTTCAAGCTCAAGGACGGCACGCCGCTGATCAACTACGCGGTGCCCGAGCGGTCGCCGCTCTTGCAGATGGGCCTGCCGCGGGAGGACTCGCTGTATCCGCACCCGGAGGTGCCGCGGGGGAGTGGGGGGGGGCCGCAGAGGGACGCATGGAAGCGGGCGTTCCGGTCGACGGAGGACCGGCAGTTTGAGCGATCGGTGGCGTGGCTGCGGCAGATGTATACGCCGCGGCCGGAGTACCCCATCACGTACGAGCCGCCCTCCCCCTCGGCGGTGCCGAGGGCCGCGAGCCCGGAACCCGCCGGGCCGGAGCAGCCGGACGAGGGCGACCCGGACGGTGCGCCCGCCGGCCGGCCGGCGACGCGGGAGCGGTAGACGACAAGACGCGGGATGTTCGGCCCGGGGGCATGGCCCCGGGCGTCTGGGCGGCAGAGGGAGCCCCTCTGCCTGGATGAGGAAAGTTTGCTAAAGTCTGTCCCCACAAGGCCTCCCCTCCTTTGACCCCCGGTCCGGCGGCTCCCGATGAGGGGGGCAAGGCGACAGGGCTCGACCCGGGGGGCTCGACCCGGGTGGTTTGACCGGGGGGGCGACAGGGCAGGCAGCGGCCAAGGAAGTGAAACGAGGTGCAGCGGTGAGTCAGCAAGCGAATCGTGCGGTCAAGACAGCGGTGGTCGGGATCACGGCGGCGGCCCTGCTGGCCTTGTGCGGGTGCGACGGTTCCTCCTCCAAGGCCGACCGGGCCGTCCAGGACGCCCGCGTCACGCTGCAGACGCTCAGCATCGGCGGCTCCAACGTCGGCGGCGGGGCGCCCGCGGCCACACGGAAGAAAGCCTACGAAGAGGTCGTCCGTTCCCTCAGCGGGCTCTCGCCGACCAAGCCGACGCAGAAGGCGACCGTCTCGGCCCTCCTGGCCCGCGGGCACGCCGGGCTGGCCGAGCTGGAAGTGCAGAAGGCCACGACGGCCGAGGCCGAGGTGCTCCGCGCGACGCTGCTGGTGCAGACCGGGCTCGACCAGTGGCTGCAGCAGTCGTCGACGGCGTCGGCGCTGGGGCAGTTTGACATCACCGGCGCTTCGGGCGAGATCGACGCCAAGGTCGCCGAGCTGAAGGCCCAACTGGGCGCGGCGACCGAGGCGCTGCGGCAGTCCGAGAGCGAGCAGGCCCGGCTGAACGAGCAGATCGCCGGCAACCGCCAGCAGGCCTCCGCCGCCCGCGACCAGGAGAACCAGATCCGCCAGCAGATGGTCTCGGCCGACGAGGTCCGCCGGCTGGAGCTGCTGGAACAGGCCGGCACGCACCGCCGTCAGGCCGACGAGCTGGAGCAGAAGGCCGGGTACCTCGAGGCCGAGCTTGTGAAGGTCAAGCCGGAGACCGATTCGAAGCGTCGCGAGGTCTCGCGGCTGGAGACGACGATCCGCCTGATGAACCAGACCCGCACGGGGCTGGAGGACAAGGCCGCGGCGACGCGCAAGGCGGCGGCCGAGGCGCAGGCCGACGCGGAGCAGGCGCGGGCCAAGCTCGACGAGCGTCTGTCGGCCCTCGACGCGGCCCGCCAGCAGGCGACCGAGCCGTGGACCCAGGCCGCCGAGCTGTACAGCAAGGCCGCGTCGACGATCCAGCAGGGGGGCGGGGTCAACAAGGACAAGGGCCTCGACCGTGCCGCGTACCTGCAACTGGCGGCCGACGCGCACTGGGCGCTGTCGCGTTCGAGCGCCGGCTACGCCGCATTGATGAACCGGCTGGCGATGATCGACGGGCTGGGGGGCGGATCGGGCGGCGACTTTGCCGGGCGTGCCCAGTCGGCCCAGCAGCAGGCCGACGCGGAGCGGCAGCAGGCGGCCGAGCTGTACCAGCAGGCCGTCGACGCGCTCGGCGGCGTGCAGCAGCCCATGCCCGAGGGCGAGAACGGCAACGCCGACGGTCAAGGCGGCGGCGAGAGCCTGGCCAATCGTCTCGACACGCTGCGGAAGAAGATCGCCGTCGTGAACGGCGATGAGCCCGCGGCCGACGAGGCCGCGCCCGCCGCCGAAGACGGCGCGACCGACGACGGCACGGGAGAGGACGGCATGGGCGAGGGCGCTCCCGCCGCCGATGACGCCGCGGGGATGAACGATGGCGCGGGCGCGACCGACGAGCCGGCCGCGGGCGATGCGCCCGAAGACCACGGCGGCGACGCCGGTTCGGGCGATGAACCGGCGGGCGACGAGGAGCCGCAGAAGTGAGCGGCGTTTCGACGGCGATGATCAACACACAGCGGGGGGAGGACGCTGGGGACGGGGCCGGCTTTGTGAGAGGAGCGTTGATGGGCAAGCGGCACGTGGCTCGGCTGATCGGCATGGATGGCAGGGGGGCGTTGCTGCGTTGCCGCGCGGCGATCGCGGCGGCGGTGCTGGTCGGCGTGGGGGCGATCGGCGGCGTCGGGGCGTTTGCGCAGCAGATTTCCGAGCAGACGGCGACCTCGGTGACGCTCTCCCAGCCGCAGAAGGAAGAGGTGGCGGCGTTCGCCCGCGAGCAGCTCAAGGGGCTGGGCAGCGACTCGCCCGAGGCGCAGCAGCGGGCGCGGAAGGCGCTCCTCGAGCCGCTCGACGTGCCGGGCGTGTCCGTCTCGTTCCGCATCGAGTATTCACAGCGCCTGCTCGACGAGCTGCAGCGACTGGCCAAGTCGGAGTCGGAGCCCACGGCGATCAACGCCGTCCGCGTGATGGGCGAGCTGGGCACCGCGACCTCGCTGGAGGCGCTGGCGGCGGCGCTGGGGGACGAGCGGGCGGGCGTGCGCCGGGCGGCGACGCTGGGGTATGAGCGGACCTTCCGGGCCGCGGGGCTCAGCGGCAGCGCGGGGGGGGGCGGGGGGACGCCGGCGATCACCGCGGCCCAGGCGAACCAGGCGATCGACGCGCTGGGGGCGCGGCTCAGCGCCGACGACGAGCCGCTGGTGCTCGACGGCGTCGTGCTGGCGCTCGACTCGGCGATCCACATGCCCTCGGTGCAGCAGCTCGAAGGCGTGCGCGAGCGCGCGGTGACGACACTGAGCCGGGCGCTGGCCGAGCGGCTCAAGGCGACGCCGCCCGACGAGACGACGCTCGACGCCGCGACCGCGCGGGCGCTCGAGTCGCTCGTGCGGGCCCAGACCGACCTGCAGCGGAAGATGTCCGCGGCGACGCACAAGTCGATCGCCCTCCTGGCCGGGCACGTGCTGGCCCGCGCCCGCGTGCAGATCCAGCAGGGGCTCGTCGCCGACCGTGAGATGACGGAGGCGGTGGTGCGGCTGGCCGAGCGGGCGTACGTCTTTGCGCACCGGCAGATGGGCAACCAGCCGCTGGAGCTGCGCCTGGGCGACCTCGTCCACGATCAGCAGGACGACCAGTACGTCAAGAAGGTCATCGAGCTGATCGGGCCCAACGGGATGCTCACCGGCGCGCCCTTCGGCTTTGCGGACAACGAGTTTGTCGGCGGGTGACCGGGCCGCGGGAACCGCGGAGGCGTTTGGCGGTACCCTGTAGGGCATGTACAAGATTTTTCTGCCGTTCCTCGTGCTGGCCCTGGTGGTCGGGGCCGCGATCATGCGCGAGAAGCCCAGGCCGCGCGCCGACTTTGTCTTTATTAATCGCGGCGATGTCACCACGCTCGACCTGCAGAAGATGTCGTGGATGCAGGACCTGCGCGTCGCGACGATCCTGTTTGAGGGGCTGGTGCGGAGCGACGTGCTCTCGTGGGAGTACACGCCGCTGCCGGGCGTCGCCGAGCGGTGGGAGGTTTCGCCGGACGGCAGGACGTACACGTTCCACCTGCGCGACGACGCGAAGTGGGTGAGCGTCGACGACGAGGGCAAGCCGCACGAGCGCGGCCCGGTGCGGGCGCAGGACTTCGTCTACACCTGGCGGCGGGGGCTGCTCCCCGACACCGTCTCCGACTACGCGGCCCTCTTCCAGCTCATCGACGGCGGGGCCGAGTTCTACGCGTGGCGCGAGCGGGCGCTCAAAGACTTCAAGCCCGAGCCGGGCGACAGCGACCCGTCGCGCCCGCTCGAAGAGACCGCCGCCGGTCGGCTGTGGGCCGAGACCGAATCGAAGTTCGCCGAGCTGGTGGGGCTCAAGGCGCTCGACGACCGCACGCTCCAGGTGCGGCTGGTCCGCCCGACGCCGTATTTCCTCGACTTGTGCGGCTTCGGCGTGTTTTACCCGGTGTACCCGCCGCTGGTCGAGCAGTACGAACGGCCGCAGCGCGACATCGGGCGGCTCGACGTCCAGCCGGGGTGGACCAAGCCCGGCGTGATCGTCACCAACGGGGCGTTCACGCTCGACGCGTGGCGCTTCAAACGCGGCATGCGGCTCAACAAAAACCCGGCCTACTGGGACGCCGCGTCGATCAATATTGATTCGATGGAGATCCCCAGCGTCGAGGACCCCAACGCGCAGGTCCTGGCCTACAACAGCGGCGCGGTGGACTGGGTGAGCGAGATGACCCTGCCGTATCGCGCCGACATGCTCGCCGACAAGGCGAAGTTTTACGACGAGTGCCGCGCGGCGCGGAAAGCGTGGGAGGAAGGCGGGGAGGGGGGGCGCGTCGGCGAGGAGCCCGCGGATGTCGACGCGATGATCGCGGCCGGGTGGGACCCGATCGCGATCGACCGGGCGCTGCCGGACGATCCGCGGAAGAACATCCACGCCTTCCCGGCCTTCGGGACGTACTTCTACAACTTCAACTGCATGCCGCGGCTGCCGGACGGGCGCGACAACCCGTTCGCCGACAAACGCGTGCGGCAGGCCTTTGTGATGGCCGTCGACAAGCAGCGGATCACCCGCGATGTGCGGCGTGTGGGCGAGCGCGTCGCGACCTCGCTCATCCCGCCGGGCTCGCTCGCCGGGTACCAGACGCCCGAGGGCCTGCCGTACGACCCCGAGCGGGCGCGGGCGACCCTGGCCGAGGCGGGCTACCCCGGCGGCGAGGGGCTGCCGACGATCGAGATCCTCTTCAACCGCGACGGCGGGCACGACCTGGTCGCCCAGGCCGTCGCGAAAGATTGGCAGGAGAACCTCGGCGTCAACGTCACGCTGGCGATGAAAGAGATCAAGGTCTTCCGCGACGACCTCAAGCACCACAACTTCATCGTCGCCCGCGGCTCGTGGTACGGCGACTACGGCGACCCGACGACCTTCCTCGAACTCAACCGCACCGATGACGGCAACAACGACCGCGTCTTCTCGAACGCCGAGTACGACGGCCTGCTCGACAAGGCCGCCAGCGAGACGGACCCGCAGAAGCGGCTGGCGATCCTCGCCCAGGCCGAGAAGTTGCTGATGGACGACCAGGTGCCGCTCCTGGCGATCTTTCATTACGTGCAGACGAGCATCTTCGACCCGGACATCGTCAGCGGCGTCTCCACCCACCCACGCCAGGAACAGCACCCGGCCCGGTTCGACATGCTCGGCGACGGGAAGGGGGCCGAGCAGGCGAAGTCGATGCCGCCGGCGGTCGGGGGTGGGAAGATGACGCAGAGGACCGGAGCCGCCGAGGCGGCCGAGACGAAGAAGGAGAACGCTCGATGATGACGCTGATCGCGAGACGGCTCCTCCAACTCCCGCTGATTCTGGCCGTGATCTACACGATCACCTTGGCGCTGGCCTGGGGCGCGCCGGGGAATCCGCTGGAGAACCCCGAGGGCCGCCAGCCCAAGCCCGAGGTCATCGAGGCGATGAAGCGGCAGTACAACCTCGACAGCTTCTGGTCGTTCTACGGCTCATACCTCTACAACATCAGCGGCCTGAAATGGGCCGCCGCCGAAGCCAGCGGCTCGGCGCGCGAGGCCGAAGAGGCCGCACGGGCCGCCGGCGTCGCCCCGCCGGTGCGGTACGTCTTCGACATGGGCCCGAGCCTGCAATACGAGGACTGGCGCGTCAACGAGATCGTCGGCGACGCGCTGCCGGTGAGCGTCATCCTCGGCGGGGCCGCGATCCTCGTGGCCCTGCTCATCGGCGTAACGGCGGGCGTCATCGGCGCGGTCAAGCCCAACTCGATCGCCGACCTGATGACCCTCGGCGTCGCGATGATCGGCATCAGCATGCCGACGTTCGTCGTGGGCACGGTCCTGCTGACGCTCTTCGCGGTCGCCGTGCCACTGTTTCCCGTCGGCGAGTGGAGCGCCCGCGGGGCCGTGCTGCCGATCCTCACGCTCAGCCTGCCGTTTGCGGCCTACATCGCCCGCCTCACGCGCCTGGGCATGATCGAAGCGCTCGGCACCGACTACATCCGCACCGCCCGCGCCAAGGGCGTCAAAGAACGCGGCGTGCTCCTCCGCCACGCGCTCAAGAACGCCTTCCTGCCGGTGCTCAGCTTCCTCGGCCCGGCCGCGGCTCTGGCGATGACGGGCAGCTTCGTCGTCGAGCGGGTCTTCAACGTGCCGGGGATGGGCCAGCACTTCGTCAACGCCGTGCTCAACAAGGACCTGTTCCTGTTGATGGGCGTCGTGCTGATCTTCTCGACGATGCTGATCCTGTTCAATCTCGCGGTCGACGTGATGTACCGGTGGGTCGATCCGAGGATTGAGTAGGGAGCAGGGAATAGGGAGCAGGCAGCAGGAAATACAGGCGTGGGGCGTGGGGCGTAGGGCGTGGGGTCTGCGAGATTGAACTCGCGTGCGGACGAGCCCGAAGCGCCAGCGAGGGTGGGCCGCGGTCGGCATTCGGCAACCGGGAATCGGCATTCGCAGACCAGTATTCTGGTGATCGCCTATTTGCCTTGCCAATGGCCCATGGCCATCGGCCTATGGCCTGCTCTGCTCGAACGTCGCCCCATCCAGCGCGTCGAACGAGACGAGTGAGCCGAGGGGGAAGCGATCGGCCGATTGCCGCGGGTCGGTGAGTTCGCAGTGGATCGGCATCCCCGCGTCGACGGTGAGCGTGTTGGTCGCGTTGTCGGCGGCGATCACGCGCCCCTGGATGCGGCGAGGGCGGCCGAAGACGGGCTCGACGTACTTGCCGCCGGTGTTGACGACATCCACGCGGCGTGCCTGAGCGCGGATGACGCCAAGGATGCGCTTGCCGATCTCGCCGGCGACTTCGCCGACGGGGATCAGGTGCATCCGGTAGGAGGTATTGGGGAATGAGACGACGACGTGGGCCGGCCGCGTGGCGGTGGCGGCCTCTACAGCCTCCAGCACTCCACGGGCCAGGGACGGGTCGATCTTGGTCGTCGGCGAGGGCGTGATCATGAGAGGAAGGGTATGGGGTTCCGGGTCTCGAGTCTCGGGTCTCGTCTCGGGGCAGGGCGATCGCATTATTGAGCGAGAACGGCGTGAGGGTGGCTCAGGGTTTGCGGATGGCGGTGGATGACCAGGACATCGCTGAACCGTTCCGGGACAAACACCTCGTAGCCGGATGGGACCGCCAGTACCTTTTGCGCCTCCTGGCCGCTGGTGATGGATAATGCAACCCTTCCCGTGTTTGAGGGAATGCTTTTGGTTAGCTGGTGCGTGCTTTGGTTAGCAGCCGGGCATGTCGTTGCCGCGGCGTCACCGATCTTCGGCGGGCAGCCCCATGCCGGATCGGTCGGGATCTGCCGGACGGTGCGGCGGGGTGTACGGATGAGCTTTCAGTTCGGCGAGCATCTGCTCGATTGCGGCGTCGAGCTGAGGGTCGCCGCCGTCAGTCATCAGGCTCGGGTCGTCGATGACCTCGATGTCCGGGTCGACGCCGTGACCCTCGATGCCCCAGTGCCCATCGGCTTTGTAGAAGGCGAAGTTGGGAACGGAGGCCCAACCGCCGTCGATGAGCGGCGGGACATCGCTGATGCCGACGAGGCCGCCCCACGTGCGTGTGCCGATGAGCTTGCCGAGCCCAGCGCGGCGGAAGAGCCACGGGAAGGCGTCGCCGCCCGAGCCGGCTTGGCCGTTGATCAACATGCACTTGGGGCCGGCGTGTGCGTCGGGCGGCCAGGGAAACTCGCCGTAGCGCGTGGCCCACGCGTTGGTGATCGGGCGATTGAGCAGCTCGATGAAGCGGCTGGGGATCTGACCGCCGCCGTTCCAACGCTCGTCGATGATGAGCGCGTGCGTGCCGAGCTGGCCGAAGAACTGGCGGAAGTGCTCGTTCTGGCCGTTGATCCCGGTGTTGGGGACGTAGATGTAGCCGACCTTGCCATCGGTCTGCTCGGCGACGTAGGCGCGGTTGGACTCGATCCAGTCGCGCATGCGGAGCGCGTATTCATTCGCAACCGGTTTGACGACAATCTCGCGTTCGCCGGCGTTGTGCGTTGGCGAATCGCTCAGCGTAATGAGCGTGGGCTTGCCCGCGGTGCCGGCGAAGGCCGCCCAGATATCGCGGTCCGTGTCGACGTCGATGCCGTTGACGGCAAGGAGGTAATCACCGACCTTCGCGTCAACGCCGGGCGTGCTGAGCGGACCGCGGCTGTCGGTATCCCACGGCGCACCGGCGTAGATCTTCGTGATGCGGTAGGCCGAGCCGGTAGGCGCGGTTTCGAGCGCATAGTCCGCCCCGAGCAGGCCGACGGGCGGGGCGTGCGGCGATTCAGCGTCGCCCCCCGCGATGTACGCGTGCCCGACGTTGAGCTCGCCGATCAGCTCGCCGAGGATGAAGTTCAGGTCCTCGCGGCTGGCGGCGTCGTCGATCATCGCCGCGTAGTGGTCGCGCGTCGCGGCCCAGTCGAGGCCGTGCATGTTCTTGGCGTAGAAATAGTCGCGCTGCAGACGGTACACATCAGTGAGGATCTGCCGCCACTCGGCCTTGGGCTCGATCCGCACGTTCATGCGTCCATCGGTGGGTGCGGTTGTCGCCTTACCGCCGTCGGGCTTGGCCTCGGCGGGCGCCGCGGAATCTCTTGCGATGTTTGCCGGTGTCATCTGATAGCTCGAGCTATACGGCCACCAGGCCAAGTTGGCGCCCGCGTTGGTGGACTTGATCGGCTTGAAGGCGGAAGTCGCCATTCCCAACGGCTCACGCTGCCACGACAGCCGCGCCCGGTCCTCGGGGCATGCGAAGACCGGTATACGCAGCTTCCCGCCCATATGGTCCAGCAACGGCAGGCTAAACTGCTCGAAGACGTAGACGGTCGGCGATCCATAACCTGAGCTGGAGCTGGGAAACTGCGGCAGCCGATTCAATCCGGCGCTCGGCCCCCGGTCGTCCCTGTTGGCGATAATTTTCAAGGCTTGGACAGAGCAGCCGCCCTCACCGACAACGGCCACCGAAGGCTCGCCGACGAGCGCCGCGATAGCTCCCCGGTTTTCGTTCGCATATGCGTAATACGCCGTACCGAACTGCCGAAGATTACTTGCGCACACCGCGGTCCGTCCGGCGCGCCGAGCACCGGCGACCGCCGGCAGGAGGATCGAGATCAGCAACGCGATAATGGCGATAACGACCAGCAGCTCGATCAGCGTAAGCCCGCGACGTGTGAACATGAGAAATCTCCGGGCGAGCCGAACATCCACGTTGAATGCCGAGGGGCCATAGCCCCGCGGCGCACTATTCTGCGTGAACCAATGAAACGCCGCGGAGCGAGCCCCGCGGCGTTCCGAAGAGGAGTTAGCAGCCCGCGAGCCATGCGGTGAGGAAGTCGAAGATGTCCTGGACGGTCACGCCGTTGACGTGGTTGAAATCGGCCGAAGGATTGCCCGCCAGCCATGCGGTGAGGAAGTCGAAGATGTCCTGGACGGTCACGCCGTTGACGTTATTGAAGTCCGCGGTACAAGCCGGCGAAACCACGGCCGCGCCCGTCAGCGTCACGGTGTACGCCTGGATGCCCGTCAGCCCGAAACCGAGCCAGTCGGCCAGCACGCCGCCCGAGCCGGGTGTGAGCGAGCTGAAGTTCTCGTCAACAGGCGTCATGCCGCCGGGCGTGACGGCCAGGTAGTACTCACCCGCCGCGGGAGCGCCATTGAGGGTCGTGC
The DNA here is from genome assembly GCA_964652945.1 of uncultured Phycisphaeraceae bacterium. Classification (GTDB taxonomy): domain Bacteria; phylum Planctomycetota; class Phycisphaerae; order Phycisphaerales; family UBA1924; genus CAZZDW01. Next base: position 37,478 of record CAZZDW010000017.1, on the reverse strand, counting down.
CCTGCGCCAGGTTCTTGCCTGACGGGTTGAACAAGTAGAAGAACGCGCCAGCGCCTGTGGGAACCGAGGCTGCGGTCGCCTGGAACGAGCCGGGCGAGGTGATGCGGATGCGGTACATGTCTACGCGGTCGTTGATGTTGTAATAGCCCATCAGGGTCGTCAGCGCGCCGTTACCGGTGGGCGTCTGCGCAGGGGCGAGCAGTTCGCCGGCGCTGTCGGCGTTTCCCTCATACCAATCGGTCGCGCCGAGGGGCTGGTAGACGGCCGACAGGAAGCCGCGGGCGGTTCGATCACCAAGTCCAGAGATCGCGGGGCCATAGTTAGAGCGGATCTGGATCAGCACCGGTTCGCCAACGGTAACGCCGACGCGCGGCGGGCCGACCTGCGGGAAGCCGTGCAGCGGGCCCTCGAAATCGATAAGGCCCTCGGCTGGCAGATTTTTCGCATCGGCTCTGTTGCCGACCCGATCACGGCGGGGCCGGACGTCCCCCGTGCGGCTCCGATGGCCAAGGCGCTGCGAGCGGCGGCCGCCAAGGGCGTCCCCCCCGCCGTGATCGCAGATGCCGAGGAGGCGTTTGAAAACTTCGAGCGACTCGTCGAACGGCACGCAGGCACACGCCGATCGTTCGAATCGATGGTGCGGGGGCTTCGGACCGATGCGTCACTGATCTCCCTCAAGGAGCGGCGAGCCGCGTATCGGGCGAACACGGCCATCTGGGGCTTGCAGATCCGCACGGCGTACAACCTCAACATCTGCAACATCAACGATCAACTCCCGCTGAGCGGCTTTGTCGGCGTGGGCGGATGCGTCGAGCTGCGCAAGCTTCGTATGGGCGGTCCAGAACATGCATTCATGGCCAGGCTCGCAACGGCTCAACATCACGGGCCGTCCGTGGCATGCTCGGAGATCGACATTCTGACCGAGTTTTCGACTCGGCCGCTGCCCCCCGTCAAACTGTCCGAAGTCGAGCCGGGGCTGGTGCAGGCGACGTTCGACAACGACCGCATCGGGCTTGCGGGACAGCTTACATACTTTGTCCGCGACATCATCCGCAACACCGTTGTCACACACCATTCGTGCTCCAATGCGACCATCCTTCGGACGCCGATAGAAAATCTGGTAATCGATCTTCTCTCGCCGGTCGGCACGACCGATCCATCGACCGCCACTGTTGAGATGTACAGCAACTTGTTGAACCGTGCGCACCTCTGCCTCGAGGTGGATCGCATGGCCATCACGGAAGAGGTCTTACATCTGGGCGACGATCTGCATCTGCTCAGCACGCCTCTCGTGCCGCGGTGCGCGGAGCTGGTTACCCATGTGCTCAAGGATGCGGGCTGGGACCAGACCCGCTTTGATATCTACCGCTGTGTGGTGCAGTATCCGATTCTTTCCACCAGCGTGCAGATCAGAGTAGATGCCGACGGGAAATGAGTCATGGGGCCGAACAAGGCCCGGCGGCACGCTCCGAACGTACGAGTGAAAGGCCGCGTGATGTCCAGTCGACTCTATTTTCCTGATCAATCACGCGGATCGAGTTTTGAGCCCGACGGACGATGACGAGCAGTTCGATGAGGCTGAAGCCATGGTGTGTGCGAAACGGTTCCCGTGAAACCATGCGATAACCTTTCGGGAGCCTGATGGGCCCGTCCCGTGCACGAGAATGAGTTACGAGATAACGCCGGCTCAGTTTGTTTCGGCCGGCGGCAGATCGAAGAGGCAGCGGACTTGCGATTGGAAGATCGGGTATTCGATGCGGGCGCGGTAGCCGCGGAACTCCTTATGGTTCCAGCCGAGCAGGGCGCACCCGTCGCGGAGCATGTCGATGTAATCCGGGATCTCCTCGGTCCGGCACTGATCCACGCCGACGCCGAGGAACACAAGCTGCTCGGAGAGCGGTAGGATATCAAACTCGTTGATATGCGAATGGGCGCGGACCAGCCCGTGCGCACCAGACTGGAACGTCTGGAGCACCGGCCGCCAATCCGGGTAGATGTCCTTGTGAATAAAGAAATCGAGGAGCAGGACCTTGGCGGGAACGTCGATCACTTCGGTGATCGACGAACACACCGTGGCGGTGTCGGCGTGGCACCTTTGCCAGAAGACGTTCGTAAAGAGCTGGCGCATGACGGCGTCACGCACCGAGTTCGGCCCGACGGCGTCCTGCCAGTCCAGCTCGTAGATATGCGTCCGGGTCTCGTCGAAATGGTGCACCGTGAGCGCGCAGTCGTTCTTCTGACCGACGCGCGGACACATCAGGTCGTCCGGTTGCTCGATCGGGCGGCGGTCGAACGTGTGCGCCCGGGCTTCCGGCATCGACGCGCCCGCCAGCATCGCGATCTTCAGCTTCGCGTTCGGCAAGAGACGACCGAGCCCCAAGTAACCGAACAACGCGGCGTGGTCCACTTTGCCTGGTGTGCGCGCCGGGTGGAGCATGTGCGAGCTGAGTTGGATCTCCGCCGCCAGCCCCTTGAGCTGGCGGGCGCCGCGGTAGATGGTTTGCTTGGCGACGCTCTGGTACTTCTCTCGCGCGCTGGGCAGCGAGGTGCTGATGATCGCGTCCAGCCCTGCGCGGTCGCCGGCCTCCGTCCGGATGAGCTCCTCGAACGCCAGGGTCGCCCGATCCGCCCGCTCAACGATCGACACGGGCACGTTGCTGCTCCGGGCGGCCTTGGCGATCTTCCGCAGCGCCTCGGGGCTCGGGATGATGTGCGTGGTCGCGACCGGGTCGCCCTTGCGGATAGCCGTGAGCAGGCGGTGCGAGATGGATTTGTCCAGAGCGAGCGCGCGGGCGACCTCCTGAGGCCGCTGCGCGCCCGACGGGATCGCCCGGACCAGCTCCTCAAACGCCAGCGAAAGCTCGCGGCCGATATCTGCAACCCGATCTAAAACCATACATAATCCTCACGGCGGCGTCGGCGGGCAGTGTACGTGCTGTCGGCCCATTTGACCGTAACTGCCCTGCATCGGTGAAGTATACACCTATTTGCTTCTCTCCTAAAAAATTTGTGGATTCTCCATGAGAATATGATAGATTGAGTCCGATCAGGAGATTCCTCCTGCGTATTCACGTCTCCGCGCCGTGTTGGCCGGGTGAAAACCTGATTGAGAGAGAACGAGGAGAGAGAACATGAGTAGTTCTTGGGTATGGAAGGGGCGATGGGCCTTGGCCGCCGCGTTCGTCCCGGCGGTTTCCGTCTTCGCCGGCGGGACGCAGGACATCCGCACCGGTATGGGGCTCATTCAGAACGGCCCGGCCAGCGGGCCCAGCGCGACCAATCCGAGCAATCCGTTCCCGGCGTCGGCCAACGATCCCAGCAGCTCGCAGGGGCAGTGGTTCATCAGCAACAGCTATATAACGGACCCACGCACGGGGGAGGAACCACCGCCGCCGGTGGCGCGCACGCACGAGTTTTATGACAACATCGCTGGCGCGGGCGGTGGGTTGGCCGGCAGCGTAGCCGTCCGGGGCGTCTTCGACAGTTGGATGACCGCGATCGACAGCCGCACCAACTCGACCATCTACTTTGGCTACCGGCTCAACGTCACCATCACCAACGACACGGGCACCGAGACGGGCGTCGGTGCAACCCAGGCGAATCTGCACCAGGAGACCGTGACAGGTGGGCAGCCGTATTCGGGCACGCTCTACGGCGTCAAGCTCACGCTCGATTGGTTGAACTCATCAGCGAACGGTCAGTGGGGATGGCCGGTCGATAACACATTGCTGTTCGGCGATCCGCCGCTGCCGGCCAACACGCCGTACGAAGGCTCGCCCATCTTTGACGGCCTCTCGACCAGCGCCAATCAGGATGGTTATGCGTGGTATAGCTGGGCCGAGAACGTCGACCCGCAGGACGGCACGATCGACCCGGCCGGGCATTTCGCCGTCCCGACGTGGGACTTTGGGGATATTGCTCCGGGCCAATCCGTCTCCCGGGTGATCGAGATCTTGCTGGCTACCCAGAGCGACACGGTGCCGGTGACCAGTATTGATCCGAACGCCGACTTCCTGATCGCCCGAAGCAGCGACCTGAAGATCGGGCAGTACATCGTGGCGGCGGACCCGTTTCTCAATGGCATAGTTGATGATGGCAGCGCCTACCCCAGCGCCGGCGGGCTGGGCGAGCCGCTGCCCTACGGCAACGCCTCGGTCTTCTTCAACACGCCCGCGCCGGGCTCCGCGATCACGCTGGCGATGGCCGGCGTTGTCGGGCTGCGACGAAGACGGTCGCGCGGCGTCGTCTAAGCGTCTGCTTTCCTTCTTCCGCCGCGGGCAGGAGGCGTCTTGTCCGCGGTCTTACGAGGTTCGAACAGGCTTTGGATCGACATTGCCGTGCGCGGCACGGAGAAAGTGCGGAACACATGAAGAAGATGTTGATGAGTCATCACGGGGTATTCGGTGCGGCGGTGGCGCTGGGGATGGGCGCGTCGTCCGTCTCGGCGTCCTGCGGCACGCCGCAGTGGCTGCCCGGCGACGAGCTGCCCGGCGTGGGCTTTGGAACGATCTATTCCACGGCGACGTGGGATCCTGATGGTTCGGGCGGGCCGCTCTCTGCGCGGCTCATCGCCGGCGGCGGGTTCTTTACCGCAGGCGGCAAGCACGCCAGCAAGATCGCGGCGTGGGACGGGCAGCAATGGCATGCCCTTGCCGGCGGGGTCAACGGTTCACTCAACGCCGCTGACGCTGTCAACGCCATGACGGTTTACAACGGTGACCTTATCGTCTGCGGCAACTTCACCTACGTCAATGGTGCAACGCTCTCGCACAATATTGCAAGGTGCCACTACGATAGCGCCACGCAAACGTATACCTGGCAGGCGCTGGGCAGCGGCACCACCGGCGGGATCACCGGCGCGACGGTGTACAACGGCGATCTCGTCGTCTGCGGCAACTTTGCATCGGCCGGCGGGCAAACCGTCCACGGCGTCGCCCGCTGGGACGGCAGCGCCTGGCACCCCATGGGCGACGGGTTCAATATCGAAGACGCCGACGGCATCCCGTTTGACCTGGCAGTCTACAACGGCAGTTTGTATTGCTGCGGCTCAATGACCAACTCCGGCAACGTTGAAGTCAGCGGCATCGCCCGTTGGAACGGCACGGGCTGGGAGGGTGTAGGCGGAGGCACCGTCGACCGCGGCGGGCATCCCGACGCGCGGGCGTTAGCGGTCTACGACAATCAAATCATTATGAGCGGCTCGCTGTCATCGGCGGGCCCAGTTGTGGTCAACAACATCGCTCGCTGGGACGGTTCGCAGTGGCGTCCCGTCGGACCCAACTTAGCGCTCGGTTCGATCGCCGGATTTGTGCCCGATATCGCCGTCGTGGGCTCGGATCTCATCGCTGTCGGCGCTTTTTTCACCGCCGGCGGACAAGCCGTCCATCGTGTCGCCCGTTTCAACGGGACATCCTGGTCGGCGATGGGCGCGCCGTCGATGTACCCCTTCAACGTGATCTCGTTCAACGGTCAGGCGTACGTGTCCGGGTCGGTCTACTCACCGACCGCCGACGGCATGCCAGCCGGCGGCGTTATCCGCTGGAACGGCTCGGCGTGGCAAACGCTCGCGCCCGACGGGCTCAGCATCGAGCCCACGCACGCGGCGGGCAAGTTTCAAGGCGCCCTTGTGGTCAGCGCCGACCAGCAGCGCGAAGTGAACTCGGCCGACGAACCACAACTCCGCCATAGAGTAGTGCGATGGGAGAACGGCGTCGTCACGCAGTTCGGCGGGCTCTTTCAGCAGGATGGACTCCTCTCGTCGGCAGGGCCGGTACGGGTGTTCTTGGAGCACAACGGGTTTTTGTACGCGGGCGGCGGGTTCACTTCTAACTCCGCGCACCCCGGCACGTCCTTCGGCGGCATCGCGCGATGGGACGGGACGAACTGGAACCCGCTGGGGACAGGCGTGAGCATCAACGGCACCGACCCGGGCGAGGTGCGGGCGATCGCCGTGTACAACGGCGAGCTGATCGTCGCCGGGTATTTCACGGAGGCCGGCGGGGTGCCCGCGACCTCGATCGCCCGCTGGGACGGCAACGCCTGGCACGCGCTGGGCGCGACCGGTTTAGCCAAGTCGTCCGGCTTCCCGGACGTAAGAGGATTGGCGGTATACAAGGGTGAACTGGTTGTGGTCGGGAGCTTTGATTCCGCCGACGGCAGCCCGGTCGGCAACATCGCCAAATGGAACGGCGCTGCGTGGTCGACATTTTCAACAGTTCCCGATACCGACACGATTCTGCTGAGCGTTGCCGCCCAAGGCAATGATCTCTATGTCTCCGGAGACTTTGACTCCGTCGGCGGACAGCCCGCAGGATTTATCGCTCACTGGAACGGCACATCGTGGGAAACGATGGGCGGTGGATTCGACAACATCGCCACCTCGATTGTGCTTTCCGGGACGGATCTGTACGCCGCCGGCAGGTTCTTCTTCGCAGGCGGGGTGTACGTGAGCGGCATCGCCACGTGGGACGGCACCGCGTGGTCGGCGCTGGGCGATGGGCTGCAGATCCGGATCAACGCCGGCGGCGATACCGCGGGCGTGCCGCAGCCCGAACAACTCGCCGTTGTGAACGGTGAACTCGTTGTCACCGGCACGTTCGATCGCGCCGGCCCGCAGGAGGTCCATAACTTCGCCCGGTACTGCCTGGGTCTTCCCTCGCCGTGCCCGGCTGACTTCAACGGCGTCAACGGCGTGACCGTGCAGGACATCTTCGACTTCCTCACCGCGTGGCTGGCCGGCAACGCCTCGGCGGACTTCAACCACTTCAACGGGGTGACCGTGCAGGACATCTTCGACTTCCTCACCGCATGGCTCGCCGGCTGTTGAGTGGGCCCTGCTTCCCAGAGAGCCGTGGGGAGAAATCCGCCGGCTCTCATTGTCCGCTTTTTCCTGGAGGTGGTATGCGATCGTCTCGACGTGGTTTTTCGCTCATCGAGCTCTTGGTGGTGATCGCGATCATCGCGATTCTGGCGGGATTGCTGCTGCCGGCGCTGGCCAAGGCGCGCCGGGCCGCGCAAGGCGCGGTCAGCCTCTCCAACCTCCGCCAATGCGGCATCATCCAGGCCGCGTATGCGAACGACTTCAAGGAGTCGTTCGTCAACCCGTTCGATCCCGACAACCCGCAGAAGGTCGGCATCCCGTGGTCCAGCGTTATCGCCCCGGTGACGCAGGGCAATATCACGCGTTACTGGAGTTTCTCCGACGGGCCCTTTGAATCGGAGATGTTTTCCGCGCACTGGCTGAGCCTGATGATCGGGTACATCTCGGGCGAGAGCCTCGAAAGCAAGATCATGTTCTCGCCGCTGGATGAAGCCGCTCTGGCGAGGTTCCAAGCGTTGCACGCGGACAGTCGGGGCGTCCAGGTCGCCGGCATGGAGAGCCAAGTGATATGGGACGGCTCGTACTGGTATCCGCCGACGTTCTGGTTCGAGCCGACGAGGTACAGGAACACGAGCTCAACGCTCGGGCCGAGCGCGAACCGGTGGCGGCGCAACCGGCTGAGCGACGTGCTCAGCCCGCAGGCCAAGGTGATGGTCTTCGAGCGGTTCGATTTCACACGGACGAGCCGCCCCGCGGTCTCCGGCGGGCGCGAGGCATTCCCGCCGACGTTCAACAACCCCGAGTCGACGACGCGGGCCGTCACGGTCGACGGGAGCGTGAGCAGCATCGACATGCAGCGGCTGCACGCGCTTGCAGAAAGTTCCAATCCTGTCGATGTCGATGCTTATCGCCCCTCGGGTTTCTGGCAGGTGCCCGACCGTGTCCTGGGCGATCCCGAGAAGGCCTTGGACGCGCGTCCCGGATTCGGCTCGCAGAACAACTACGGCCTCGGCCGCGACGGGCTCGAGAACGGCGACGGCTCGCTGCTGGGCATCCCCGGCGGGTTCAACAGGTACCGCGCGTTCTTCTGGGCGACGCACAACGGCTTGCACGGACGGGACTTGCCGCGGTAGCGCGGCCGCTGTGTGCGCCATTCGCCAGCAAGAAGGTGTTGACGAAGACGGGTTGGAGGGACGCCTTCTTCCTGATCTTCATTCACTTGAAGAGTCGGCATGTGTACATCACGCCGGCAACGCTGAAGCCGACGCGCGAGTGGACGACGTCGCAAGTGGGGGGCTTCGCCGCCGCCGTCCGGCGTTTGGGCTTGGCATTGATATGGAAATCTTATTCTCGGTCACGGCCGCTGCGGAAGGGCGAACCATCTCGTGATCGCGATGCCGGGCGGCGGGTAGTTCATCTTGAGCCGGTGAACGCGGAACCGCTGGGCGTCCCATCCGAGAGAACCGAAAACGCCCGTCATCATCTCCTCATACCGAGGAATTTCGCCCGTGCCGATGTCGGCAGTGCCGTTGGGCAGCCAACTCGTCTCCACCGCGACATCGACGTTATCGAGCCCCGATGTGCTGCGGCTGGTCGGATTCGGCTTGCCGTTCACCCCGACCAGCGCTTTGTCGATGCTCGGCTCCACGCCGGGATAGACGTCATCTCTCAGGAATATGTCGCAGATCGTCGTCTTCGTCGGGATACGCGGCAGCAGCGACAGCCACTCCTCGCTCAGCGACGGCGACGCGTAACGATGCCAGCCGTGGGGGACCAACTCGGCGAGCACGATGGTGACCGGCGTGTTGACGGGCGGTTGGTCGGCCTGCAATATGAACTGCTGCTCGTCGTTGGTTTCCACGATCTCGAGCGGCGGGCAGTTCTGGCTGCAAAACTCCTCGAGCAGAAAGCTCTTCGGGTCGTTCAGTGTGCCGCGGATCGGACGCGTGTGCGTCGTGAACGGCTGATCCGGATCGAGCGGGAAGGTGCGGGCTGAGAAGATGCCTAAGGGTTCGCCGTGACGGAGACGGCGGAGCCCGTACTTGCCGCGCACGTGCGCAACATCGAGGTGCTGGCCGTCGGCGGAGGGCTGCAGGATGACCGCCCACGCCGAAACATCTACCTGGTGTCCGAGGAGGAAGGACATTCCCTTGAACACCCCTTGCCGTGCGACGCGCTCACCTTGGTCGCGTGCCTCGGGGAGCCAGCCGGAGAGGGCGCCGTCGAGGCCCGCCCGGCCCGAAGGAAACTGTGAGATGATCGCTTCGAACTCGCCGACGACTTCTTCGGCCCGCGCGATGGATGCTCGGCCAGCACCGGCTTTTTCCGCCGCGCGCAGAAAGATGCGCAGGCCGGTAGGGGCCGGCGTCTGCTTGAGCGCTGTCAGCGGGTCCTGGGTTCGCAGCACCTGGATGAGCCGGGTCGCCATCGACTTGTTCACGCCGGCTTTGTGCACCAGCGCGCTGGGCCGGGGCGATGCGCCGAGGAGGTCAAAGACGACCCCCTCCAACCCCTTGCGGAGCCGTGTGGCCACTCGCTCAGCCTCTTGGCGAAGCTGCGCGGTCGGCTCCCAGGAAGAATGAGCCGGGCCTGCTGCGGTTGTGTCTGTTCGCAAACGCACCAACCGGGAAGCATCTACCGCCCTCATCACCAGTTCCAATGCGGTCTCCTCAAAAAGTTCCTCTCTAGAGTATATCCTCGAATAAAAGGTTTCCTAGAGAATTTCTTGGCTACTCTTGACGTCTCTCAAATCAGAAGTATGTTGAAACTCGTGAGGGCCTCAATCCGTGTGAGGTCCATTCAAATACCTTACTGAAAAGACAGAGGAGAGAGTTATGAGGAACACGCATTGGTTGGGTGTCGGGGTGGTGGTGGGGGGTCTGGCCGCGCAGGCTTCGGCCGCGATGGTGACGTACAACGCGCAGGGAACCATCGACTTCAAGGATCCAGGCGGGGCCATGTTCCCCGCGGCGCTCGCGGGTGTCGGAGCAGGGGACACGTTCGAGCTCAGTGTTACCTTTGACACCACCGCGGCCGCTGACGGAAACGCGAACCCCAACGAAGGAAGCTACACCCTGCCGCTGGGGACGTACTCGGCGGAGCTGCGGCTGGGCTCGGCCACCGCGTCGCTGAGCGCGAGCGGGCCGCTACAGGTCTCCATCACCAACAACTTTGGTGTGTTGGATATCGTCGAGTTTGTCCTCGGCGACCGTACCGACGGCAACGGGTTCTTTACCGCCGACGACGTGATCTTCACCATTGTCTTGCCGAACTCGGCGTTCTCGTCGGACGCCATCCCGACCAGCATTGGGGCGATCGGGCCAACATCCAACTTTTCGTACAGCTCATCCCTAAACCTGAACCCGTTCTTTCCGACACCGGCGACGATGGGAGGCACTGTGACAGCCGTTGAGATCGTGCCGGCCCCGGCGGGCTTGACGCTTTTATCCGCGGGCGGCGTGATCGCCGGTCTGCGGCGCAGACGCTGAGCATTCGTCGGCCATCGTGTCAATCTGGAGGGCAGCGCCGGAGTTATCCGGCGTTTGCTCAATAGCGGATTCAGATGCATTGTTGATGGACGGTCTTCACACAAGAGACTCAAAGGAACCACGAAGATGACGATCTCTCCACGTTTTCTCGGGCGGGCGGGTGGAAAGGCGCGCGGTATTCGTCAGGGTAAGGGTGCATGCGCCAGCGTCGCATTTGCGAGCGTCGTCTTCGTGGGTTCCGCTCACGCGGCGGAGCGTCTGGTGCCGGGCCAATACGCGAGTATCCAGTCGGCGATCAACGCCGCGGCGAACGGTGACGTCGTCGTCGTGGCCGCGGGAACGTACAACGAGAGCCTCGATCTGCTCGGCAAGCAGATCACAGTCCGCGGCAATGGAGCGGCAAGCACGACGCTCAACGGCTCGACGTTCTCGCTGCCCATTCTCACGGCATTTTCCGGGGAGAACGGCGCGGTCGTCGAAAAGTTCACCTTCACCGGCGGCAGGGGCGGGGCCTTGCCCAACTGCTCCGCGCCCGGTGCACCGGTCGGCGGCGCGGTCTACGTCGACAACAGCTCGCTGATCATCCGCGATTGCGTGTTCTATCAGAACGGGCACTCTTCCTTCATCATTCATGGCGGCGCGATCTACATCCACGAAAATGCGAGATTGCAGCTCGAGCGATGCGACTTCGTCGAGAATGGCTTTGCGAGTTTCGGTGGCGCGATCGGCTCGTGCGACTTCACATTCGAATGTGAGAACGGTTGCGCCGTTACGCATAACACCGTAACGATCAGCGACTGTATGTTTACCGGCAATAACGCCACCCACGGCGGCGCACTCTTTCTCAGCGGCACTGAAACCACCATCAGTGGTTCTACGTTCACCAACAACACGGTAACCTCCGGCGGGGGCGCTATCCGCGGCGACACCGTTTCCATCACCGATTGTCTGTTCACAAACAACAAAGCCGCGGGCGGCGGTGCGGTCTTCAGTAACGTCGGCACGCTCGCCGATTGCACGTTCACCGGCAACGAAGCATCCACCGGCGCCGGCTTCTCCGGTTCGATCGGTCAAATGCTGAACTGCGAGTTCATCGACAATATCGGCGATGGCTCCGGCGGCGGGGCGAAAGTGGAAGGGCCCGGGCTGATCGACGGATGCACGTTCACCGGCAACACCGCATCGTTTGGTGGCGGGCTGCGTGTCAACCTCAGCGAGGGAACTGTCAGCATCAACGACTGTACCTTCACCGACAACGACGCCGGCTTCGGCGGCGGACTCTACGGCTCGGTCAACTCCAGCCTCACGTCCAGCGGCACGCCGGAGATCCGTGTGCTCAACTCCTCGTTCCTTCGCAACAACGCCGGCCCGAGTTGCTGCAACACCGGCAACAACATCGGATGCTTTACGGACGGGCTGACCACCGGCACGTACTACGGCGGTGGCGCCGACCTGCGAGAAACCGGCGGCGGCAAGATCACCGTCGCCAACAGCCTCTTTGCCGTCAACACCGGCACGCACGCCGGGGGCCTGCACGTCCTTGCGTGCACGCAGACGGGATCGCCTTCGGGCGTCATCGATATCGCCAACGTCACCAGCATCGGCAACTCGCCCGACGGCATCCACGCCCGTATCGGCTCACGAGGGATTATCAACATCGCCAACTCGATCGTTCGCGGCAACACCGCGACGCAGATCGCCTCCTTGCTGCAAACGCCCGTCGCGGGCGAGGCGTCACTCACCGTGAGTTACTCGAATGTCCAGGGCGGCTACGCCGGCACGGGCAACATCAACGCGAACCCGCTCTTTGTGAACCCTTCGAACGACGACTATCGGCTCGGCGCCGGCTCGCCGTCGGTTGACGCGGGACGGAACGCATCCGTGCCGTCGGGCGTGCTCACCGACCTCGCCGGTGAGAACCGTTTCGTCAACGACCCCGCTACCGCGGATACCGGCAGCGGCTCAGCGCCGCTCGTGGATATGGGGGCGTACGAGTTCCAAGGCGGTGCACCCGCATGTGCCGCGGACTTCAACGGAGTGAACGGCGTGACCGTGCAGGACATCTTCGACTTCCTGACCGCTTGGCTCGCGGGCAACCCGTCCGCCAACTTTAACCAGGTCAACGGCGTGACCGTGCAGGACATCTTCGACTTCCTCACAGCCTGGCTCGCCGGATGCTAAGAAGATCAGCGTCCCTGTTCGCCGAGCACCCAGACTGTTCACAAACGCATATACGGAAAAGTCCCATGCGATCTCCAGGGTTCGATTCATTGCGGTCTTCTCACGCGTTCTCGCTTATTGAGCTTCTGGTGGTGATCGCGATCATCGCGCTGCTCATGACCCTGATCCTGCCTGCCCTAAGTGCTGCACGGCGGGCCGCTCGTACGGGCATCTGCTCGTCCAATCTCCACCAACTCAGCATCGCGTTTGCTGGATACGGCAGTGATTTCAAGGATGCGCTCGCCTCGTATACATGGCGGGCCGGCGACGCCCTGAGCGAGTGGTCCGAGCTTAATGGGGCTCCGACAGCGAGCTTGGCGGCGGCGAACCAGGCCGTCGACATCATCCGCCGGCGCGCCGATCGTCCGTCGTTCCCCGAGGGAAAGGCGGGCTGGATACCGCATCCGCTGTTCACCCATCTTGTGCTCGCCGATTACCTCGGTGATATTTTGCCGAATCCCATCATCGCCTGCCCCGAGGATTCATCGCTCCTCTCATGGCAGCGTACGGTGGACGCACCGCAGCCGAAGCCGGCGAATCTGAGCGATGACGCCGTGCGGATATTCCCGTTCCTTTCGTCGTACAAAGTCACGGAGTCGGCGTATTCGCTCGATCAGAGCGGCGGCTCGATCACCACGGTGCATCCCCATCCGGTGTCGCACGATCAGGTGAATGTCGGAAACGGCCCGCTCGGCCGCCGCCGGCTTCCGGAGGTGTCGTTCCCGTCACAGAAAGTGATTCTCTTTGGCAAGTACGGTTGGCATGACCGGCAGCCGCAGTACTATGCCTACGCGAACGTGCGTCAGCCGTTGTTGTTCTTTGACTCGTCGGTCAGCTCGCGTCGAACAGGTGATGCGAACCTCGGCTTTGATCCGAATAACCCCGGCCTCGAGCGCGCGGTCAGCTTTTACTACACGCCGAACGTGTCCTTCGAGCCCCCGACGCAATCGGGACGGCCGCAGGAACGCGTGACGGGCTACTACCGTTGGACGCGCAGCGGCCTCAAAGGGGTGGACTATTCGGGTGAGGAAGTCGATTCCCGGCATTAGCTATCGCCGGTGAGAAAAATCACGTATGTGCGAGCCAACTACCGTTCTTTATGTATCCGCTCCAGATCATATCGTCCGGCTCGGCACCCCAAGCGCTTCAATCGTGGCTGGCGGGACGCCCTCTTCCTGATTTTCATTTATCTCAAGAGCCGGCAGGCGCATTCCGCGCGGGCGACGCTCAGCCGTATACGCGAGTGGACCGCGGAACAAGTGCGGGATTCGTGGATGCCGCAAGACAAACCGGTTGTCGAGCGGGGATTTTCCTCCGGGATCGCGACGGCAAGTTCGGGTCGATGTTCGATGCTGCGCTGAAGAGAAACGAAATCGAGCGATGGTGCTCCCCCCGCAGTCCAAACCTCAACGCATGCATTCATGTTGGGGCTGCAATGAGGCAGCCCCAACGGCCTAATCTTGTGCCGGCTCAGCTCGGCGTCGAACAGCGGAGCCGAGCCCGTTCCTGCTTGGTCACCCGGACCGGGCCGTTGATCTTGCTGCGAAGGATCTCGTTCTCGGCTTTATTGATCTCTGCGCAGATATAGGCATGGTTGATCACAAAGTGAGGCGTGCGTGATCGAAGGCGGAAGCGAGCAGGTTGGGAGAGGAGCGCTGGCGGCTGAGCGAGCGGCGGACGCGGCGGTGCGTCCACAGGTCGGGACTTCACCTATGCGGCCGACCCGGGCTTTGAATCACTCCCGCCGGCCGGTTCATCGACGCCGGCGACCGCCAAGATCAGCGCCGGCTACTACAGATGAACCCGCGGCGGCCTCGCTGGCATCGACTACGGCGGCGGCGAGATCGACACCAGCGGGTGGTAAACTGATTCGAAGGTTACCTCAGACCAAGCCAAGCTTCTTGACGGCCTTGAGCGAGATGTAGAGGTGGTGCGGGTCGTCGAGGAGTTCGAGAAAGCCGTATTTGAGGTAGAAGCGTTTGGCCGCGGCGTCGATGGCGACGACCTCGACGGCGTGGATGCCGATCGAGCCGGCCGCGTGCCGGATGCGGCGGAGGGCGTCGATCAAGAGGAACTCGCCGAGACGCTGACCCTGTGTCGACTTGTCGACGGCCAACCGGCCAAGGTGCGCGACCGGCACAGGGTACCTCGGTAGGCGTGCACGCTGCGCGTCGGGTAGGTTGTCGAAGGCCACGCCGCCGGCTGCGAGTGAGTAGTAACCCCGAACGATCTTCTCGCCGGGTTTGATCGCGACGAATGTGCGGCTGACGCCGCTCTTCTGGTTCTGGCTCGCGTACTGCGTGAGGAACTCATCGAGCGAGGCGTGGCCGCAGGAGAAGGCCGAGCGATCGTGCGCCGATGCGAGTTCTTCCACGAACCAAACGGGCGAGGTTGGAGACGAGGCCTTAGCCACGGCTGGCCTTATACCGCTTGGCGGCGGCCTTCAGCGCGGCGTTCGGGGCGGCCTCGTCATCCAGCATCTTCAAGAACCGCTTTGAATCGCGAGCCGAGAGCGTGGTGAGCGAGGCGCGCTGGATCGTCTCCTGGGCCGAGCGGATCAACGCCGCCATCGCGAAGTTGCTCACGGTCTGGCCCTCGAGGTCGGCCGCCCGCTCGATGAGGGCCTTGTGGTCCGGGTCGAGGCGGAAGTCGAGCCGAGACGTGCGGGGCTGAGGACGGGGCAGGGAACTCATGGCGTACTCCTTGGTAAGAGTATATCGTCTTGTACGGCGATTTGCCACACGTGGTTCGCTGCCTATAGACCAGATCCTGGGCGGATCCGCACAGGCGACAGGAAGAGTTTTATTGGAGCTCGCCGTTTGGCCGACGTCGGCCCGTGTGGCGTTCGTGGGGGGCGGCATGGGAGCCGGGTAGCCGTGGCGGCGAGGTCGGCGACGTGGGCGAACGTCGGGGGAATGTGGCCGACCGTGGCGGGGCGGATGTTGTACCCGGGCTATGCGACGTTTTCCCGACACTGCGCAGCTGTCGCGTCCAGCTCGACATCATCCAGAAGCTCTTCGCGGCGCTGACGGCCCATGCACGAAGATTGGGCCTGGTCGACTTCGAGTGGCGACACGCGGCTCTTGCAGGACACGCTCAACACGGTGGTCGTCAATCTGCCCAACCCCATAGGCATAAGAAGCAAACTTACATGTGGACAAAGGCTACGACAACCCCACCGGCGAGTCCGCGGCCCGCGTGTTCGGGTACACGCCGCACATCCAAAGAATCAGCGAAGAGAGCTCGACGCGAGCGGCAGGAAAAAGCGCCCGGCCTGACGCTGGGTGGCCGAACGCTGCTTGTCGTGGTTTAACGGCTGCCGCTCGATCCTGGTGCGCTACGCCAAGAAAAGCGGGCCGACAACTACCTCGCCCTCATCCACCTCGATTCCGCTCTTCTCTGGTGCCGCAGAATCAAACTCCGATGATCAATTCATATCTTTGGGGACAGCGTCATAGCGCTCACGATAATGCGATCGCCCTGATCTCGTGTCGAAGCAAGCTCAAGGTATTGACCTGCTCGCGATAGTCTTGAACTCGCGTGCGGACGAGCCCGGAGCGCCAGCGAGGGCGGCGACCGATCGACCCCAATGTTCGAACAACACCCCGGCTACAGACGCCCGACGCCGGACGCCTCACGCCCCGTTTCCGTCCCCATCTCCAGAAAGTTCCGCAGGAGCTTCGGCCCTTCCTCGGTCAGGAACGACTCGGGGTGGAACTGCACGCCCTCGAGCGGCGCGCGGTGCTGGTCGCTCTTCGACCACACACGGCGGAGCCCCATCACCACCCGCCGGGTCTGTTGAGAACCGTCCGGCAACAGGAACGGCTCGTCCGTCCACGCCGAGACGACAAAGCCGGAACCATCGGCGGCCAGCGGCGGCACCGTCTCGGCCAAGACCACCAGCGAGTGGTAGCGGGTCGCGACGAAGGGGTTGGACAGGCCGGCGAAGACGCCCTGGTTGTCGTGATGGACGTGCGACGTCTTGCCGTGCATGGGGACGGCGTGTCGGGCGACGGTCATGCCGTGCAGGTGCCCGATGCACTGATGCCCCAGGCAGACGCCCAGCACGGGCACGCGTCCGGCCATCGCGCGGATGATCTCCGACGAGATCCCCGCCTCGGCCGGCGTGCAGGGGCCGGGCGAGATGATGACGTGCGTGGGGCGGAGGGCGAGGGCCTCGTCGGGGGTGATCTTGTCGTTGCGGACGACGTGGAGGTTGAGCGAGGCGTCGAGCTCGCCCAGCCGCTGGACGAGGTTGAAGGTGAACGAGTCGTAGTTGTCGATGAGCAGAATCACGGGGCTCGGGTTCCGGGTTCCGGGTCTCGGGTAAAGATCACGAGCCCGAAGCGCAAGCGAGGGGCGGCGAACGACTGCGGCTAAGCGTATGTCGGCAGGATGTGTGGTTTCATACCCGGAACCCGAGACCCGGACCCCGGAACCCGGAACCCGATCTACGCCGCCTCGGCATCCGACCCACCGATCACTGTCCCCGCCACGCCGTCGCGGGTGACGAAGAACAGGTTCGGCGAGATGGGGTACGGCAGCCGCTTGTAGTCCTGCTCCACCCGCGTCCGCAGGCGGTCGATGAAGCCGTCCGGCCCCAGCGTCATCGCCACGAACATGTCGCGGGCGGGCGTGGCCACCATGAAGTTGTTCCCGAGCTGCGGCGCCAGCCGCTTGTGCAGCGAGGAGAGCAGCAGCCGGGCGGCGTCGTACCCGTCCTGCTCGGCCAGGATCGCCGCCTTGCCGCCTTCCTTGCTTTCGACGATCTGCAGCCGAAGCTCGGGGGCGTAGCGGTCCAGGTTCTCGCGGGCGATGTCGTCCAGCTCGTCGGCCGTCACGCCCCAGCGGATCATCTGCTCGGCCGTCACCGAGACCGTCATCTGCGGCAGGTCGATCACGAACACGATCACCGTGCCGTTCACATACGGCACATAGGCGACCTGCTCCCGCGACAGATGCTCAAAGATCGACTCCGGCTGGATCCGCGGCATGATCCGCGGCTTGGCAAAGTCAAATGACGCCGACGCAAGCGTTAAATTATCCCCCGAAAACAGGTGCTCGAGGTAATGTTCGACGATCTCCGTGCCGCGGTCTTTGTCGTGGTTGACGAGGCGGTAGAGGTTGTCGAGGTCGAGCCGGCGGCCGTCGACGACCAGCTCGCGGGGGCCGATGATCCGCACGGCGTGCTCCGGCTGGAGCCGCTTGAGCATGGTCGCAACCTGCTCGGCGAAGGCTTCGGGTTCGTGCGGCATTCTGGCCATGTGCATGCAACTCTCGGCCGGCGCGATCCTCACGATGGCGAGGCGTTCACGCTCAAAACAGGGGATGATCTGACCGGCACGTCCGTGAAAACCATGAAAAAACGATCAGAATCTGGCAAGCTATCGTCAATTCCCTACGACGGGTGAACCTCCGTGTTCCGAAAAAACGTCCCGGTGCCGGGATGCTCCCCTGCAAGATCGGCTCGGGGTCGGCGATGGGTTCAAGAAGCGGGGGGGATGACAGGGGGCGGGGGGAGCGGCTATATTTGCAGATGCTCCGCGCGGGGGGGTGTGGCCCCGCGAGGGTCCGGGAGCGGTGCAACGGAGGCTTCACGTGACCGAACAAGAGATCGAAGCGAAGGTGATCGAGATCGTCGCCAACCAGATGGGCGCGGATAAGTCCAAAATCTCTCGCAACACCTCGTTTGTGGAAGATTTGAACGCCGACAGCCTCGACACCGTCGAGCTGGTCATGGAGTTCGAGGACGAGTTCGAGACGTCGATCCCCGACGACCAGGCCGAGAAGATCAAGACCGTCGGGCAGGCGATTGATTACATCAAGCAGGCCCAGGGCGCCTGAGCGAGGCGGGTTCCAGCAGACGTTCGACCAGAAGCCCAGGGGCCGCATACCCCCTGGGCTTCTTGGCGACATGCAGGTGATATGTCATGGCCTTTGAGCGACCCACCCAACACCGTATCGTTGTCACCGGCGTCGGCGCCATCACCAATCTCGGGTTGACCGCGAAAGAGACCTGGGAGGGGATGCGCGAGGGCCGCAGCGGCATCGGGCTCATCGACCTGCCCGAGTTCAAGGACCACGCCGAGAAGTGGACCAGCCGCATCGCCGGGCAGGTCCGCGGCTTTTCCACCGAGGGGTGGATGGAGCACCGCGAGGCCAAACGCGTCGACCGCTTCGCCCTGCTGGGCCTTGGGGCGGCACGCGAGGCCGTGCTCGACTCCGGGATCGACTTCGCCAAGGAAGACGCCGAACGCTGCGGCGTGGTCTTCGGCTCCGGGGTCGGGGGCATCACCACCATCGAGGAGGGGTGCAGAGTCCTGGCCGAGAGGGGGCCGGACCGGCTCAGCCCGTTCACCGTGCCCCGGCTGATGGCCAACGCGGCGGCGGGGAACATCTCGATCACCTACGGGCTCAAAGGCCCGGTGACGACGCACGTGACGGCGTGCGCCTCCAGCGGGCACGCGATCGGCGAGGCGGTGGATTGGATGCGCTGGGGCCGGGCGGACGTGATGGTGGTGGGGGGCGCCGAGGCGGCGGTCAGCCCGGTCTGCATCGGGTCCTTCATGACGATGCGGGCGCTCTCGACGCGGAACGACGAGCCGACCAAGGCCAGCCGCCCGTTCGATAAGGACCGCGACGGCTTCGTCATGGCCGAGGGGTCCGCGGCGTACATCCTCGAGACCGAGCAGCACGCCAAGGCCCGCGGGGCGACGATCTACGCGGAGCTGGTCGGGCACGCCAACGCGGCCGACGCCTACCACATCACCGCCCCCGACGAGGCCGGCGGCGGGGCGACCCGCTCCATGAAATGGGCGATGCAGGACGCCCGCCTCAACCCCGAGCAGATCGGCTACATCAACGCGCACGGCACATCGACGCCGCTGGGCGACAAGGCCGAGGTCGAGGCGGTGCTGGGGCTCTTCGGCGACCACGCCCGGGCCAGCAAGCACGGGGGCAAGGCCGGGGGGGGGCTGATCATGAGCAGCACCAAGTCGATGCACGGGCACGCGTTGGGGGCGTCGGGGGCGATCGAGATGCTGGCGTGCATCCACGCCGTCCGGGACGGGGTGATCGCCCCGACGATCAACCTGGAGACGCCGGACGAGGGGTTCGATCTCGATTTCGCCCCGCACCACGCCCGCGAGCGGCGGGTGGACTACGCCATGAACAACACGTTCGGCTTCGGCGGGCACAACGTGACGCTGATTATCGGTCGTTATCAGGGGTGAGCCCGGCAGGGCCCGGTGTGTGACCTGCCGTCTGCGGCATCGGTCGGGAGTGCGAAGCCGATGCGGATACCCGTGTCGTTGGGGGATGGGTCTGCAGACCCGTGCCGTGCGAGGCCGATAAGGACTTCGATGGCTTCGGACCTGCGCGCCATTCTTGGGCTGGAGGTGCCGGTGATCGTCCTGCTGGGCGAGCGGCGGCTGTCGGTGCGCGAAGTGACGGCCCTTGCGCCGGGCGCGATCATCGAGCTGCCCAAAAAAGCCGAGGAGGAGCTGACGCTGCTGGTGAACAACAAGGAGATCGGCACCGGGCTTGCCGTCAAGGTCGGCGAGAACTTCGGGATCAAGATCTCGTTCGTCGGCGACCTGAAGAACCGCATCGAGGCGCTGGGCGAGGAGAGCACGGCGGACAAGGCGGAGGAAGAAGCCGCGGCGATGGCCGAGGCGCTCCTGGCGGGGCAGTTGTAGGGGAAGGCGGCAGGGAGCAGGCAGCAGGAAGTGAACAGCGAACAGTGAACAGTGAACAGTGAACAGAAGACAGCAGAGACCTGATCGAGGGCAACGTGCGGCAACGTGATGTGAGGCCACGATTCTCCAGGCCCCAGGCCCCATTGACCAAGACCTTGGACCCAAGACCCAAGACCATGATTCCGACGCACCAACGATGTTCCTGGAGCGATCATGCCGCGTGATATCCCGGTGGGCAACGGCGACCTGCTCGTCAACTTCGACGAGCTCTACCGCGTGCGGGACGTGTATTACCCGCGCGTCGGGCGGTATAACCACACCGGCGGGCACGTGCAGCGCTTCGGCGTCTGGGCCGACGGCACGCTCAAGTGGATCGAGGACCCCTCCTGGCGGCGGGAGATGTCCTACAAGGACGAGACGCTCGTCACCCGCGTCAAGCTCGTCAACGACGAACTCGGCCTCGAAATCGAGACCTCCGACTGGGTCGACTTCCACGAGCCGATCTTCTTCCGCACGTTCCAGGTCCGCGACCTGCGCGACCATACCAAGGAAGACAACGGCGGCCCAAAGGCCCGCGACGTCCGCATCTTCTTCCACGTCGACCTGTCCATCAAAGAGTCGCCCGTCGGCGACACGGCCGACTTCGACCCCGGCACGCGGGCGCTGGTGCTCTACAAGGACGACGCGTACTTCATCATCAACGCGACCGACGGCAAGAAGACGGGGATCGACCACTGGGCGATCGGCTCCAAGCGCGTCGGCGGGGCCGAGGGGACGTGGCGCGACGCCGAGGACGGCGTCTTGGGCCGCAACGCGATCAGCCAGGGCTCGGTCGACGCGACGGTCGGCTTCAACCTCAGCGTCGAGCCGGGGCAGGTCGGCGAGGTCTCGATGTGGTTCGCCTGCGGCGACTCGTACGACCGGATCGTCGAGCTCAACCGCATCATCGTCGAGCGCGGTGTCAGCCGTTTCCACACGCGCACCGAGGCGTATTGGCGGCTGTGGGTGAGGAAGGAGCCGCAGGCGCTGGCCGAGGCGAAGGTCCTGCCCCCGGCGGTGCGCGACTTGTACCTCAAGAGCCAGCTCATCCTGCGGACGCAGATCGACAACCGGGGGGCGATCATCGCGGCGACCGACAGCGACATCTCGCACTTCGCGGGGGACCACTACGCGTATTGCTGGCCGCGTGACGGCGCGCTGGTGGCGCACGCGCTCATCTTGACGGGCCAGAGCGAGTTGAGCCGCGGGTTTTTCCGGTTCTGCGCGGAGGTGATCGAGAAGAAGGGGTACTTCCTGCACAAGTACACGCCGATGGGGCACCTGGGCTCGTCGTGGCACCCGTGGCTGCTGGGCGGCAAGCAGGTGCTGCCCATCCAGCAGGACGAGACGGCGCTGGTGGTGTGGGCGCTGCGGCAGCACTTCGAGCGGTTCCGCGACGTCGAGTTCATCAAGCCGATCTACAACAGCCTGGTGGCCCAGCCGGCGACCTGGATGCTGGCCCACCGCGACGACAACGGGCTGCCCAGGCCCTCGTGGGACTTGTGGGAGGAGCGGCGGGGGATCCACACGTTCACGGTCGCGGCGACGATCGGGGCGCTGGCCGCGGCGTCGCGGTTCGCGGCCGATTTCGGCGACAAGGAGCGGGCCGGCGTGCTCAACGACGCCGCCGAGTCGATGCGGAACGCGCTGCAGGCGCACCTGTGGAACCCGGAGCAGAACCGCTTTGCGCGGATGGCCGTGCCGCTGGATGAGAATGATGCGAACGCGGGGTATCGGCTCGACATGACGCGCGACTCGGCCAACTACGCCCTGTGGGCCTTCGGGGCGTTCCGCCCGGGCAACCCGATGATCGTCGGCGAGATGCAGAGCCTGCGCGAGCGGCTGTGGGTGAAGACGGACGTCGGCGGGTGCGCGCGGTACGAGCGTGACTATTACCACATGGTCGAACGGCAGAACACCGAGATGGTGCCGGGCAACCCGTGGATCATCTGCACGCTGTGGCACGCCCAGCACACGATCGCGATCGCCAAGACGATCGAGGAGCTTCGGCAGGCGATGCCGCTCTTGGAGTGGGCGGCGAGCAAGGCGGCCGACTCGGGCGTGCTCGCCGAGCAGTACCACCCGTACACGGGCGAGCCGATCAGCGTGAGCCCCTTGACGTGGAGCCACGCGGTGGTGGTGACGACGGTGGTGGAGTACATGCGCAAGTACGAACGGCTCTTGGCCGAGTCGTACACGCCGACGGGGTACGAAGAAGCCGGCGTGGCGTGAGGATCAGGCATTCGGCATTCGGCATTCGGTTGCGAGGTTGCGAGGTTGCAAGGTTGCGAGCGGAAACGCTCTCATACGAGACGCGAGCGTGAGCGAGCGTGTCTGGGTCTTTGCCGTACGTATTGCCGCCGTTGCGGCTATCACCTGGCCGGCCTGCTCGATGAGGGAATGGGGCGGGTCTGCCCGGAATGTGGGGCGAGGGAAGCGGGCCATCCTGTAAAAATCCAAGGCCGACCGTGAACCGGGTGCGGCCCCGATGCGTTCTCATGTTATATTGAGTAGGGCCCAGCGGGGGCGATCGCGAGGCTCTCATGGCCGACGTCAAGCTCTCGATCATCGACACGATGGGCGTCGCCGCGGACTGCGGCGTGCCGTGGGACTCGATGCCCGGCGACAGCCGTACGCGGTATTGCGAGCACTGCAAGCTCAACGTCCATAACATCTCGAACATGACGCGGCAAGAGGCCGAGGCGTTCCTGCAACGCTTTGTCGACGGCAAGGTCAGCTCGGAGGGGAACAAGGCCGGCCGCCTGTGCGTCGATTTCTACCGGCGGTCCGACGGCACGATCCTCACGCAGGACTGTCCCGTGGGCCTGGCGAAGCTGAAGCGGAAGGCACGGCTCGCCGCGGCCCGCGCGGTGTTGGCCGTCGGGACGCTGGTCGCGACCGTGTGGGCCTCGGCCGGGCTGAACAAGTCGTACACCCAGGGGCCGCGTGTGAACGAGATGGAGCCGTTCATCACGCTGGCGAAGTGGCTGGCGCCGGGAAATCCTGTTCCACCTATGCCCAATAGCCTGCGGATGATGCGGAGTGCGATAACATGGCCGCCGCCTCGCATGTCTCCGACTGAACTCCGCGTTATTCAAGAAGCTTTGGACGAACATGAAGACGCCCCGGAACCCGATGAGCTACAGGAGAGCCCCTTTCGGGATCTGCGGCCGGAGTGACCAACCTCAACATTACGACAAGGTCAATCGCACTATCTTTGAACCCGAGCGAACCGAATAGGCCGTCGGCAGGTCGAATAGGCTGAGGACATCGAAGGAGCTCCGCCATGGCCAACTCTCCCGTTTCGCTGTCGATCCTGGATTCCGTGCGGGTCGCGTCGCCGTGCCACGTTTCGTGGGACTCGATGACCGGCGACGAGCGCACGCGGCACTGCGCGTCGTGCAATCTGTGCGTCCACAACCTCTCCGGCATGACGCGGCCCGAGGCCGAGGCGTTCCTGCACGGCGTCGCCGAGCGGCAGCGGATCGACCCCGACGCGCGGGCGTGCGCGTACTTCTTCCGCCGGCCGGACGGCACGATCTTGACGCAGGACTGCCCCGTCGGGCTCGCGGCGATCCGCCGGAAGACACGCCTCGCCGCGGCACGCGCCGTCGCTGCGGTGGGCGCGGTCATCGCGACGGTGTGGGGCGTGGCGGGGGCGAACAGCCGTGGGGCCGTCGCGCCGCGTGTGCGCGAGCTTGAGCCGTTCAACAAGATTTCGCAGTGGCTCGCGCCGTTCTCCTACGGCTCGAGCAACATGCCGCGAGTGGCCGGCGGCATCGTGTGCATACCTCCGACCAACAACACGACCGCCACCCCCGATGTTCCGTCTGATGGGGATGCCGAGTCCGCTCCGAACGATTAAGCGACCAAGCGATTGAGAGGTTCTCGTATGCGCCGCCTGCTCGTGCTCATCTCACTGCTTGCACCAATCGCCGGCGTTTTCGCGGCCGCGGTCGGCTTCGGGCTCGTCTACGGCCGCGACGACCTGCGCGTGTACAACGACTACTCGGGCTCCGGCTCGTGGGTGTGGCGCGTGTGGGCCGTGGTGCTGCCGGGCGTCGTCGTTTCCGCGTGGGCGGCGTGCGAGGTCGCGTGCCTTCTCCGCCGTCGCCCGCCGCGGCTGCTCGACGTGCGCGTGCGGAAACCGATCCGCCGCGTGCTGGCCGGGGTGTTCATCGGGCTGGCGGCGCTGGCACTCAGCATCATCCTCGCGGCGTATTTCGACAACCGCTTTCCGGATGCGGTGCTGCTTGCGAGCGGCACGTTCGGCGTGGTCTTTGTGAGCGCGATGTGCTGGCCGCGGGTCAGGCCGCTGCACTGCCCGGGGTGCAACTACGACCTGCGCAGTTCGCTCTCGCCGGCGTCGCTCCGCTGCCCCGAGTGCGGGCTGACGGCGATATCAAGCTAAAGAGTTACACGCTCGCTGACGCTCGCGTCTCGTATGAAAGCGCCAGGGTTGATGCACCTGCCCTGTCTTGTTCAGTGTCACCGCGCCTTGCGTTTCTTCGCCCGGCCGGCCATCTTTTTCGCGAGGACGAACGCGAGTTCCATGCTTTGTTCGTAGTTGAGGCGCGGGTCGCAGGGGGAGGCGTAGTTGCGTGTGAGGTCGGATTCGCTGAGGCCGCCCGCGCCGCCGAGGCATTCGGTGACGTCTTCGCCGGTGAGTTCGATGTGGACGCCGCCGAGGTGGGAGCCGACGGATTCGAGCACGTCCCAGGAGGTTTCGAGTTCTTCGAGGACGTGGGCGAAGTCGCGGGTCTTGATGCCCGACGGCGTGGTCGCGCCGTTGCCGTGCATCGGATCGCAGACCCACAGCACCGGCCCGACCTCCATCTCGCTCACCGCCTCGACGAGCTTGGGGAGGACCTTGGCCGCGTTCTTGACGCCGAGCCGCGTGATGAGGACGAGGCGCCCCGGCTCGTGCGCGGGGTTGAGGCGTTTGGCCAGGCGCACGATCTCTTCGGGGACGGCCTTGGGGCCGACCTTGACGCCGACGGGGTTGCGCAGGCCGCGGAAATACTCGACGTGCGCCCCGTCGAGCGCGCGCGTCCGCTCGCCGAGCCACGGCAGGTGCGTCGAGAGGTTGTAATACCCCTCACGCCGCGGCACCTTGCGCGTCTGCGCCGACTCGTACAACAGATTCAGCCCCTCGTGCGAAGTGAAGAACTCCACGCGGCTGAGCTGGTCGACCGTCCGCTCGCCGATCGCTTCCATGAACTCGAGCCCGTCGGCCAGGCGCTGCGCCGTGCGGGTGTACTCCTCGCGCAGCTCGCCCGGCAGCCCGGCGTGGCGCATGAAGCCCAGGTCCCAATATTCCGGGTGGTGCAGGTCGGCGAAGCCGCCGTCGAGGAGCGAGCGGATGAAGTTGAGCGTCATCGCGGCGTGGTGATACGCGTCGATCATCCGGCGCGGGTCCGGCGTGCGGGCCTCGGGGGTGAACTCGGCGCGGTTGACCAGGTCGCCGAAATAACTCGGCAGCGTCGTGTCGCTCTTGCCGTCCTTGCGCGTCTCGGTGGCGCTCGAACGCGGCTTGGCGTATTGCCCCGCGAGACGGCCCACGCGGATCACCGGCTGCTTGCTCGCGTGCACGAGCACCAGCGACATCTGCAGGAGGATCTTGAGCTGGGCGGTGATGCGGTCCGGGCGGCAGTCGGTCACCTGCTCGGCGCAGTCGCCGCCTTGCAAGAGGAACCGCTTGCCCTGCTGGGCCTCGGCGACGAGGCCCTTAAGTTTCTCGATCTCCCACGAGGTGACCAGCGGCGGGAGGCTCGCCAACTCCGCCACCGCCGCCTTCACGGCCGCGGCGTCCGGGTAGGCGATCGGGTGCCCGTCGGTCCGGCCCTGCCACGTCGTCGGCGACCACTCGCCAAACCCCGCCGCACCCGCCGACGCCGCAAAGCCCGCTTCGGGCTGGTGCGGCACGGGGCTGGAGGGGACGCCCGACGGCTCGGAGGAGCCGCGACGGGCCGAAGACGTGGATGACGGATCGAGCATGATGGGAACCTCTCTCAATCGTATCGGCCTGGCGCGTCCGGCTCTTGGCATGTGCGGTTGGGCTCGTCGGTGGCAGAGGTATTGAACTCCTCAAGATGTTTGGGTGGGGCGGGCGTCCCGCCCGCCCAATGGGATGCACAAAGACCTCCGCAGGGCGGGCGGGACGCCCGCCCCACCCAAACCAAGATGATCTCAACATGCCTGTACCACGTTCAACCAACCCGTCAAACCCGTGACATGAGCTTCATGAGCAGACTTGAAAAGTTCGCCCGGCCACGGCGGGTCGCCGCGTGTGGCACTGTGCAGGCCAAAGCTGCGCGACATAAGGAAAGTTGCACAAAAAAATGGAATTGAGTTGTGGAGGGTGCGATCCGTGCCGATGGGGTTGCGATAACGCGGCCGGGCCCTGTTGTGGGGCCTCTCTGAGGGCCGTCGTCGGCGGGTGTTGTGGTGGGTTCCCGTCGGCGGTCGACCGGCACGTGCCGGCATGGAAGCACCGCCCACCTTGAGCAAGGAAGCAGAGTTATGCGCACCCGTACACGCACGTCTTCTCGTCGCCGCACGCACGCCCGCACGGCCAAACGCACGACGGCCAAGCGGACCAGCAAGCGCCGCACCGCCAAGCGCCCCGCCACCAAGGCCAAGCGCACCACCGCCAAGCGCACCACCGCCCGCAAGACCGCCAAGCGCCGCACGGCCAAGCGGAGCACGGCCCGCAAGACCGCCCGCCGCACCGCCAAGCGCACGACGGCCAAGCGCCGCACCGCCAAGCGCTCCACCGCGAAGCGCACGACGGCCAAGCGGTCCACCGCCAAGCGCCGCACGGCCAAGCGGACCACGGCCCGCAAGAGCGCCCGCCGCTCCACCGCCCGCAAGGCGACGACCATGGGCAGCCCGACCTTGAGCTTCTCCGCGGCTCGCCGGACGACCTCCCGCCGCAAGGCCGCCTGATCGGCCCGGAGGTGATCCGGCGTGCGAGGGTCCGCGGCGTGTTATCCACACCGCCGCCCCGCACGCCCCACGCCGACGACCGAGCGGCCGACCTGGAGCACGCCGGGCAAACGGCCCTCGGGCCGGCCCCGCCGTCTCCGCCGCCGACTGTCGCGCGGGGACCGACCGGACGGGACGCCCGGCCGTAAGTCCGGCGTCGACCAGAATTTGTTGACCGCCGCGCACGAACGGTGTGGCGTCAACGTATCAACCGGTGGTCCGCGGCTTCGCGTCACGCGGCGTCGCGGACCACCGAACACCTCCCGCAGGGGCGGTTGCAAGCGAGGATCAACGGCGGGCGGTCCCCCCAAGGCCGCTTGCCAGCAACGGCGATATGCGGTAAAAAACGCTTCACGCCGCTTGTGCATCCGCCGACGATCCTGCCTTGGCGAAATCCGCTCTTCGTTCCTGTGAACAAAGAGCGGCTAACACGTTTCGCGCCTTCCGAGTGGGCAGGGGAGACGAGAACAACGACGGGTCGGGCCGATCCTCACGGATCGGCCCGGCTTGTTTTTTGAGTCGTGTGCCGTTGGTGGCACCGGTCTCCAGACCGGTGCGCGGGCGCTCGAGTTCAGGCTTGCCCACGCACCGCTCGGAGAGCGGTGCCACCAAAGACATCCTTAAACATGCTCTCAGTGCGCCACGCGGTGCCCGAGCATCGGCGTGATCTCGCGGAGCGCCCTGGCGAGCGTCGCGTCGTCCTTGGCCTCGAGGTTGAGCCTCAGCAGCGGCTCGGTGTTGCTCTTGCGCACGTTGCACCACCACCCCTGCTTGGCGAAGCAGTCGATGGTCACGCCGTCGAGCTCGTCCACGTCGCCGATGTCGCCGTACTGGTCCTTGAGGTCTTCCAGCGCCGCGTCCGGCTCCTCGAGCGTGAAGTTCATCTCGCCCGACTGGCGGTAGCGGGCGATCGGCGAGACGAGCTGGCTCATCTTCTTGCCGCTGGCCGCCAGCGTCGAGAGCGTGACGGCCATCGCGATCGCTCCCGAGTCGGCGTTGAAGTTGTCGCGGAAGTAGAAGTGCCCGGAGAGCTCGGCGCCGAAGACGCCCTTCTGCTCGGCGAGCGCGGCCTTCATGAACACGTGCCCCACGCGGCTGCGCACCGGGCGGCCGCCGTGCTTGAGGATCTCTTCGGGCAGCGCCTTGGTCGAGCGCAGGTCGTACACGACCGGCGCACCGGGGTTGCTCTTGAGGAAGCCCGCCGCGAGGATCGCGCCCAGCACGTCGCAGCCGACGATCTCGCCGCGCTCGTCGACGATGACGCAGCGGTCGGCGTCGCCGTCGAAGCAGACGCCCAGGTCGGCCTTGTGCTTGCGCACGGCTTCCTGGAGCTGGAGGAGGTTGGCCGGCACCAGCGGGTTGGGCTCGTGGACGAACTCGCCCTTGGTGTTGTCGAAGTTGAGCTCGATGATCGAGAGCCCGCCCCCCCCCGGCGCGCCGCCGCCCCCACCCCCCCCAACGGCTTTGGGGCCGAAGACTTTCGGGATCATCGTCCCGGCCATGCCGTTGGAGGCGTCGATGACGACCTTGAGCTTCTTGCCGTGCAGGTTGAGGAACGAGCGGACGTGGGCGGCGTAGGGCTCCCACAGGTCGCGTTTCTCGACCCGCCCGAGCGGCTGCTGCACCGTGGTCTTGTCGGCCATCGCCGCGTGCTTGCGCACCTCGGCGAGGCCCGTCGTCTCGCCGACGGGCTTGGCCTTGCGCTTGGAGACTTTGAACCCGTTGTACTGGGGCGGGTTGTGCGAGGCGGTGGTCATGACGCCGCCTGCGCAGTCTAAGTGGTTGACGGCAAAGTAGATAAACGACGTGTCGACAAGCCCGACGTCGATGACGTTGCCGCCCTGATCGACGATCCCCCGGATCAGGGCGTCGCAGAGTTCCGGGCTGGATTTGCGCATGTCGCGCCCGACGACGACGTTGTGCATCATCGGCGAGGTCTCGCCCCCCGCGGCGGCGTCGGCGAGGAGGAACTTGGAGCAGCCGTAGCCGATCTGCCAGGCCATCTTGGCGTCGAGGGGGTCGGGGTAGGTGCCGCGGATGTCGTAGGCCTTGAAAACCTTGCCGAGCATGAGGGGCTCCGTGATGGTTGGGTCAGAGCGGGGAACCTGTGGATAAGTCAATCAGAAAGAGGGGGGCTAAGGGTAGGTTCGGGATGGGTCGGTGTCTTGTGCGCCGAGGCGTTTCCGACAAAGTGTGGAGAAACGACACCGGGCGGGAGGAGCATGGTTGCGGGCGGCGTGTCGGCGCGTGCCGCAAAGTGACCAGTGAGAGCCGAATAGATGAACGCGGTCGGGTAGGCTTCTGCTATACTCGAAACGGAGACCGAGAGAACAGGTGCCGAGGGATCGGCATCGTGCGCACACGTACGGCCCTGACCACGGATGCCGGGAGCCGAGTGTTATACCGTTGCCGCGTTGACTTCTATTCGTAAACGCGGCGTGCGTCCGGCGGAAAGCGGAGGCTACGGGGGGCTGAGGCCGGCGGAGTTCGACATCTATCGCCTCCGAGGTGGAGGCGGCATCAACAGGAGACCTGCAATGCGATCGAAGAACACGATGTGGCGTCTGATCCCGGCGGCGGTGGCCGTTGCCGGGCTGATGGGCGCGATGGGCTGCCAGGAGCAGCAGCGCCGGACCGAGACGCGTGAGCCGGCGGCGACCAAGCCGGAGGCCCGCAACGGGCGCTGCACCGCCTACCGGCCCACCGTGCCGGCCGGCAGCAACGCCACCGTGATGTACTTCCCGACGGGCTCGGCCGAGTCGAGCGCGGTGGCGGTGCACCAGATCATGCCGAGCAACGTGCGCGTCGGGCAGGAGTTCTCCTACGATGTCCACGTCACCAACCTGACGAGCAACACGCTGCAGAACGTCGTGCTGACGTCGGAGAACGCCAACAACCTGCAGATCCTCCGCGCCGAGCCAGCCGCGGCGGGCGGGCGCAACGGCGGCGGCGAGCAGTGGATCATCGGCGACCTGGCCCCGTGCCAGACGCAGGTTGTCCACATGACCGCCAAGGCCGGCAAGATCGGCACCGCGGCCAACTGCGTGAGCGTGGCCTACGCCAACCTGCTGTGCGCGTCGACCAACGTCGTCCAGCCGGCGTTGACCGTGACCAAGACCATCACGCCGGCGGACATCACGATGTGCGACGCGGCGATGATGCGCATCGAGGTCAAGAACACCGGCACGGGCGAGGCCGCCAACGTCCGCGTGCGCGACACGCTGCCGGCGGGCCTGACGACGGCCGACGGCAAGACCAGCCTGGAGCTGGACGCCGGCACCCTGGCCGCGGGGCAGAGCAAGTTCTTCGAGACCCAGATCAAGGGCACGAAGACGGGCAAGTTTGACAACAAGGCGACGGCGTCGGCGGCGGGCGACCTGACGGCGGAGTCGGAAGTCGCCTCGCTCACCGTCCACCAGCCGGTGCTGACGGTCGAGGCCGCCTGCGAGCGCGGGACGATCCTGCCCGGGCGGCAGACGACCTGCCGCTTCACCGTCAAGAACACGGGCGACTCCCCGTCGGCCAACACGATCGTGACGGCGCCGATCAGCGGCTCGTTTGTCGCGGCCGACAACGGCGGCGTGCAGAACGCCGGCAACGTCACCTGGAACCTGGGCACGCTGGCCCCCGGCGCGTCCAAGACCGTCAGCCTGACGGTCCGCAACACCGGGGCGAACATCGCCTGCTCGGCCTCGGCCCGCGGCGACTGCGCGGCACAGGTCACCGACTCGTGCAACGTCGTCGTTCAGGGCGTGCCCGACATCGGCACGCTGGTGACGGACCTGGAGGGCGTGGTGCTGGTCGGCTCGCCGCACCCGTACACGCTCGAGGTGCAGAACCAGGGCCAGGTGCCGCTGACGAACGTCAAGATGGTGCTGACGCTGCCCGAGGGTCTGGAGTTTGTCTCCAGCGACGTGAACCCGCAGGCCGCGGGCGGGAAGCTGACCTTCGACCTGGGCACGCTGGCCCCCGGCGTGGCCAAGCGCTGGACGGTCACCGTCAAGGCCAACCGCGCGGGCGAGTACCTCGTCGTCGGCGAGACCACCTCGACCGAGACCAAGTTCCCCGTGCGCGACGACGAGTACACCAACTTCGTCGCCCCGTAAGGCGGATGAACGAGTTGGTAATGTGTGATTGACGCATCGGTGGGTCGAGAGGCCCGCCGATGTTTTTTGGAGGGGCAAAGTAATGAACGAGACGCGAGCGGAAGCGAGCGTGTACAGCGTTCAAGAAAAAAACACGCTCGCTTCCGCTCGCGTCTCGTATCGCAAGCGTAGTTGATGCGTTCATCGCGCCGAGGGCGAGGCGACGCGGTCGACCTCTTCCATCGTCGTGATGCCCTTGGCGACGCAGCTCCAGCCGTTCTGCGAGAGCGTGGTGAACAGGCCCTGCTCGGCCACCTTGCGCATCGCGGCGATCGTCGGCTTGTTGAGCACCACGTCGCGCAGGTCGTCGTTGAAATCCAGCAGCTCGAAGATCGCGCGGCGGCCGCGGTAGCCCGTGCGCAGGCACGCCGCACACCCTGTGGCGACGTACACCTCCGTCTGGTTCTCGAGGAAGCGGCCCATACGCGTCGCCTGGGCCGGCGTGACGGGGACGGCCCGTTTGCAGTTCTCGCAGAGCAGGCGAACGAGCCGCTGGGCGAGGATGACCTCCAGCGAGTTGGCGACCAGGTACGGCTCGACCTTCAGGTCGAGCAGGCGGAAGACCGCCGAGATGGTGTCCTTGGAGTGGACGGTCGAGAAGACCAGGTGCCCGGTCATCGCGGCCTGCATCGCGGTCCGCGCGGTCTCCTCGTCGCGGATCTCGCCGACGAGGATCACGTCGGGGTCCTGCCGCAAGACGGAGCGGAGCAGCGAGCCGAAGGTGTTGCCCTGGCGGTCGTCGATGGGGATCTGCGTGACATTCTCGAGCTGGTACTCGACGGGGTCCTCAATGGTGACGACGTTTTTCTTGTCGCGGTTGATCTCGCGGAGGGCGTTGTAGAGGGTGGTGGTTTTGCCCGAGCCGGTGGGGCCGCACACGAGCAGGAGGCCCGAGTCCTGCGCGCAGACGCGGCGGACGCGCTCGTTCATGTAATACGGCAGGCCGACCTCGGCGAGGTTTTTGGGCGCGTCGCGCTGGTCGAGAACGCGGAGGACGAGCTTCTGCCCATGGACGGAGGGGGTGAACGAGACGCGGTAATCGACGCGGCGCGCCGGCCCCCGCTCGGACTTGCCGAAGCGGGTGGAGAAGTGCCCGTCGAGGACGGCCTCGCGCCCGGTGGGGCGCATCTGGCAGGCGGTCTTGATGAGGCCGCTCAGCAGCTCGCCGACAGGGTTGGGGAGCGCGGCGACGCCGATCATCTCGCCGTCGACGCGCATGCGGACCTGCACGCAGTCGCCCTTGGGCTCGCAGTGGATGTCGGTCGCCCGGCTCTTGGAGGCGGCCAGCAGCAGCAGGCGTGCGGCGGCGGGGCCGTCGCTGTCGCCGGCGAGGGCCTGGGACGTGCGCCCGCGGCCGTCGATCATCTCGAGCGGATCGTCCTCGCCGCCCTTGGGCGGGATCATGTTGATGAGCTCTTTGAGGTCGACGGCCCAGGTCGGGTCCTGCATCGGGGCGCTGAGGCGGGCCTGGGCCTGGCGCTCTTTGAGGGTCTCCTCGCCGTCGACGGAAAACTCGTGCGAGCCGATCTTGACGACGTCGCCGATGTCGAGGGTGGCGTCGGCGATGCGGACGCCGTTGACCTTGGTGCCGTTGCGCGAGCCGAGGTCGCGGACGCGGAATCGGCCGGGGTTTTCCGGGTCGGGCTCGACGACGCAGTGGTAGCGGCTGAGCAGGCCGTCGTTGAGCGTGATCATGTTGTCGGGCGCACGGCCGATGGTGATGGTGCGGTCGCCGAGGGAGATCGGGTGGTCGAAGTCGCCGGCGATCGGGGTGAGGTGATAGGTGGGCATGTCGTTGGGGGAGTTTACGGGGGAAGCGGGCGGTTGGGGTGCGGGGCGAGAGATCGGTGGAGCGAGGCGTTGAGGGGTGGGGGTCTTGGGTCAAGGGTCTTGGGTCTCGGTTGAGCGTCGAGCCGGGGTGTGCCGCGCCGGCCAAGACCCACGACCTAAGACCCAAGACCTTGCATACGGGTACGGTTGACGATCCGTCCCGGGTTTCGTCCTTTACGCCGCTCCTCCTACGATCGACGCATGATCGACCTGAAGGACCTGCGTGAGAACCCTGGCAAGTACCGCGACGGCTGCGCCAAGAAGCAGATGCCGGTGGATATCGACCGGATTTTGGAGCTGGATTCCAAGCGGCGGCAGGCGTTGACGGAGCAGGAGCGGCTGCGTGCCGAGCAGCGGGGGATCGAGAAGGAGCTTGGGCCGCAGATCGGCAGGCTCGCCGGGCAGTTGAAGAAGTTGGGGGGGGCGGACGGGGATGAGAAGCAGAAGCTGTCGGCCGAGCTGGATGCGCTCAAGGCCAAGCCGGCCGCGTTGAAAGAGAAGATCGCCGAGGCCGAGGCGAGGGTCGCCGAGTTCGAGCCCGAGTTGAACGCATTGCTGCTCACGGTGCCGTTGCCTCCGGATGCCGACGTGCCGGTGGGGGCGTCGGCGGACGACAATGTCGAGCTCCGCCGGTGGAACCCGCCGGCCGGGTTCAATGGAATAACCGGCGGCTTCGACCCCGCCAAGACATACGAGCAGAACCGCGGGTTCGTGCCCAAAACGCACATCGAGTTGGTGCGCGACCTGGGCCTGGCCGACTTTGCCCGCGGCGTGAAGATGGCCGGGACGCGGTCGTACGTCATGACCGGCGACGGGATGCTGCTGCACCAGGCCGTGCTGCGGTACGCGGTGGACTTCATGGTCCACACGCACGGCTTTATGCCGATGAGCGTGCCGGTCCTGGTCAAAGAAGAGTGCATGGTGGGGACGGGCTTTTTTCCCGCGGGGCGGGAGCAGGCGTACCACATCGAAGAATCCAAACGCGGCGGCGGGAACGACATGTTCCTCACCGGCACCGGCGAGGTCGGGCTGATGGGCCTGCACCAGGGCGAGATCCTCGATGAGGCCGAGCTGCCGAAGAAGTATGTCACGGTGAGCACGTGCTTCCGCCGCGAGGCCGGTGCGGCCGGCAAGGACACCGCGGGGCTGTACCGCATCCACCAGTTCGACAAGGTGGAGCAGGTGGTGATCTGCCGCGCGGACGAGCAAGAGAGCCGGACGTGGCATACGACGATGATCGCGTACGTCGAGCAGTTTTTGCAGAGCCTCGGCTTGCCGTACCGCTTGCTGCAGTGCTGCACGGGGGACCTGGGCGTCAAGAACGCCGATATGGTGGACATCGAGTGCTGGATGCCGGGGCGCGGCGGTGGGGATGATCAAAAAGGCGGCGTGGCCCCCGGCGCCTACGGCGAGACGCACTCGGCGTCGCGGTTGTACGACTATCAGTGCCGTCGGCTGAACATGCGGTATCGCGCGGGCGGTTCAGGAGGCAAGGGCGAGACGGTGGTGTGTCATTCGCTGAACAACACGGTCGCCGCGAGTCCGCGGCTGCTCATCCCGATCCTGGAGATGTGGCAGAACAAGGACGGCAGCGTGACCGTGCCGCCGGTGTTGAGACCGTATATGGGGGGGAAGGAGAGGATCGGCTGAGAACAAAGGCAGGCGTCGGGCGTGGGGCGTGAGGCGTCTGTCGCTGGAGGGCTTTGCGAGAGCGAAAAGAAGTCGGCGGCGTTGCGATCAGTCATGACACCGACGCCCCACGCCCGACGCCCCACGCCCATCGTGTTCGTACAGTTCACTTCAACGGGAGATCGATCGCATGTCCAAGCCCAAGATCATCGTGTTCGCCGGGAGCCTGCGCAAGGATTCGTGGAACAAGAAGCTCGCCAGGGCCGCGGCGAAGTTCGTCGAAGAGGCGGGGGGGGAGGCGACCTCCATCGACCTGCTCGATTACCAGATGCCGCTCTATAACGAGGACGACGAGAAGGCGTCCGGCCTGCCGCCCAAGGCCAGCGCGCTGAAGAAGCTCTTCAAGCAGCACGACGGGCTGATCATCGCCTCGCCGGAGTACAACTCGTCGGTCTCGGCGGTGCTCAAGAACACGATCGACTGGCTGAGCCGGCCGCTCGAGGACGCCAAGCCGCTGGAGGCGTTCGACGGCAAGGTGGCGGGGCTGCTCGCCTCGTCGGAGGGCGGGCTCGGCGGCCTGCGCGGGCTCGTCACGCTGCGGTCCATCCTCGGCAACATCAAGGTCCACGTCCTCCCCGACCAGTACGCGCTGGCGAAGGTGAATCAGGCCTTCGACGCCGAGGGGAACCTGAAGGACGAGACCGCCCGCACGATGGTGAAGGGCGTCGCGCAGAAGGTGGTGCAGGTGGCCGGGGCGCTCAAGAACTGAGCCGGGTATGGGAGGTGAGGAGTGAAGGCGGGACGGCTCAGACCAGCGGCCGCTTGGGCGAGACCAGCAGCACGATGATGAGCACCAGCAGCAGCAGGCCGACGCCGCCGCTGGGGTAGTAGCCCCAGCCGGTGCTGTACGGCCAGGCCGGCAGCATGCCGATGAGCAAAAGAACCAGCACGATCACCAGAACAAGATTGAGTGCGCGATTCATGGCGGCTTCCTTTCAGCAAGCGGTGCGCGTCAACGACGTGCACGCCGAAACCACCCCCTTCGTACTGAACAAAGCATCGTCGAACACCGTGAGAACGGCGTTGATCGCGTATTAAATTTCCATCAGTCGTCTGCTTACTTTGAGCCCGGCATCAGCGGTTTTTCGCACAACGTTCGCACCGCAGCCCGCGCCGCGACGTTCGCTCTTCCGCTGACTCATCGCTCGATCTGGCCAAGCAGATACTTGAGCAGCGGGGCCAAATGCAGAGATTGCACGATGCCGCCGTTGTCGATGAGCCGCCGGACTTCGGTTACGTCGAGCACGGAAACCCGCAAGTCCTCCGTCGCCTCCGGCGAGGGCTCTCCCACCTGTTCGACATCCACCGCGAGGAACGAATGGGTGAGGTTCGAAAGCGAGCTGGCCGCCGCCGCGCACACGAGCAGCGGCGACCAGACGCCGCCGCCGAAGCCGGTTTCTTCCGCAAGCTCTCGCTTCGCGGCGACGAGCGGCTCCGGATCGCCAGAATCGACGACGCCCGCGGGCAGCTCGTAGTTCGCCTGTCCGAGACCGTGCCGATACTGCCGCACGAGCACGAGGCGTTTGTCGCGTGTAACCGCCACGACATTGACCCACGGCGGATATTCCACAACGTAATAATCGTCGATCACGGCCCCCGTGGGTAGCCGCACGCGATCACACCGAACCGTCAGCCAAGGCCGACGGAACAAGTACTCACTGCCGAGCACGCACCACGCTTCGGGCATGTCCTTCTGCGGGTCCATGTCTTGGGTAAGAACGTGCCCTACGCCTGCGTGGTTCTTGGATTTCCGGCTTTATTTCGAGCCCGGCATCGGGAACTTCTCGCAGAGCGTTCGCACCTCGGCCCGCACCGCGGCGTTCGTCTGCTCGCTCCCGCCGCCGGAAAGCACGCGGTCGATGAGCCCGGCGACGGCATGCATCTCGGGGTCGCCCATGCCGCGTGTGGTGAGGGCGGGCGTGCCGAGGCGGACGCCGCTGGTGAACTTCGGCGGGCGGGGGTCTTCGGGGATGCCGTTCTTGTTGCAGATGATGCCCGCGGCTTCGAGCCACTTCTCCGCGTCGGCGCCGGTCAGCTCGGCGTTCTTGGGGCGGAGGTCGACGAGCATGAGGTGGTTGTCGGTGCCGCCGGTGGTGATGCGGTAGGAGCGCTTGGTCAGCGCGGCCGCGAGGGCCTTGGCGTTGGCCACGACGCGCTTGGCGTAGTCCTTGAAACTCGGCTGCAGCGCCTCGTGGAACGCGACGGCCTTGGCCGCGATGACGTGCATGAGCGGGCCGCCTTGCACGCCGGGGAAGAGGGCCTTGTTGATCTTCTTGGCCAGCTCTTCGTCGCTCGTCATGATGAGCCCGCCGCGCGGCCCGCGGAGGGTCTTGTGCGTCGTCGTCGTGACGACGTGCGCGTGCGGGAACGGGGACGGGTGCACGCCCGCGGCAACAAGCCCCGCGATGTGGGCGATGTCGGCCATCAGCAGCGCCCCGCACTCGTCGGCGACCTGGCGGAAGCGGGCGAAGTCGATGGTGCGCGGGTAGGCCGAGTAGCCGCAGAGGATCGCCTTGGGCTTGTGCTCCATGCAGACGGCGCGGACGGCGTCGTAGTCGATGCG
>CAZZDW010000016.1:0-50014 GCA_964652945.1 uncultured Phycisphaeraceae bacterium | reverse complement strand
ATCCTGAAAGACCGCCGCCTTCGGGCAACAATCCCGTCCTCTGTGCCTCTGTGGTAAAAACTGGCCACGCTCATATCTGAAACAGTGGCCGCAATACTGCCCTCACCGGCGACGCATCAAACCCCTCAAGTTTCAACGGCAGCGCGATCAGCTCGTACTCGCCCGGCGCAACGTCTGCGAGCACGAGCCCCTCGATGATCGCCATGTCGCGCGCGAGGACGGCCTTGTGGGCCGGCATGTCCTTGGAGTCCTGCGTGTCGACGCTGGGCGTGTCGATGCCGATGGTGAAGACGCCGCGGTCGGCGAGCGCGTGGACCAGCTCGGGCGTGACGCCGGCGAAATCGGCGTTCCAGCGGTCCGGCTCGGGAAAGCTCCCGGTGCGGATGAGCACGCGCGGATGGCGGATCGACTCCAGACCCCGCACGTCGTCAACGCCCACGCGCCCTCCCCTCTTCGCCGCCGCGTCGAGCACGTGGCACGGGCCGAGGTACCGCTCCAGGGGCTGGGCGGCGATGTCGCGATACCCCGCGTCCTGGGGCGTCGCGTAGTGATTGGGCGCGTCGGCGTGCGCCCCCACATGCACGGTCGTGTTCAGCGACGACAAGGTGATGGCGTCCCCCTTGGCGGTGTCGAGCAGGATGGTGCGGCTCAGCGCCGTGTCGCCGGGGAAGACACCCGTCTTGATCGACAACTTCGGCGAGATGTCCAGGATCGTGCGCTGGTTCATGGTGATTTTCCGGTAGCTCGGCTCTCCGAGCCGAGCCCGTGCGAAGATTACCGTACTCCGCGGGGCTGAGCCCCCCTCCCCGCGGCTTTCATCGAACCGAACTGACAACGCTCGGGGTCGGTATGCAGGAAGGCCAAGTGTGGTACGCTGGCAGGCCCGTATGAAGAACCGCTTGACCATCCCACGCCGACCCTGCCGCGGGCTTGCGCCGGCGGTATGCGTGCAAGTATCGCTGCTGGTCGCGGGGTGCGGCCACGGGGGAGGGCGGGGCGGGGCGAGGGACGCCGAGGCGATCCGGGTGGAGCGGACGCTGGGGATGATCGGGGACACGCCGGGGCGGTTTGTCACGCCGCGGGCGATGGAGACGGACGGCCGGCTGCTGTGGGTGATCGACAAGACCGCCCGCGTGCAGGGGCTCAGCCCGGCGAGCGGGCGCTGCGTCGTGCTGTGGCGGATGCCGGCGTGGGAGGTCGGCAAGCCGACGGGCTTCGGGCTGGGGATGCCTCTGCCCAGCCTCGCGGCGGAGACGTCGTCGGACGAGCTGCTGTACATCGCCGACACGCATTATCACCGCGTGATGATCTACGAGCCGCCCGAGGTGCCCGACGAGGTGCTCGAGCGTGCGCGGCAGGGGCCGGGCGTGGGCGGCGATTATGTCAGCGAGCCGGCCAAGCTGCTCCGCTCGTTCGGCGAATACGGCACCGGGCCGGGGCAGTTCATCTACCCGACCGATGTGGCCCTCTTGATGAGCAAGGACGGCACGAGCGTCGAGCGCCTCTACGTCAGCGAATACGGCGGCAACGACCGCGTCAGCGTCTTCGACAACCGGCTCAACTTCCTGTTCTCCTTCGGGCACAACGGCGACGGCGCGGGGGAGACGCCGGAGGACGTGCAGTTTGACCGGCCGCAGAGCCTGGCGTTTACGGAGGTGAACGGCGAGGTGGAGCTGATCATCACCGACGCGTGGAACCACCGCGTGGGGCGGTTCACGCCGGAGGGGAAGCTCATCGCGTGGTACGGCTCGCGCGCGGCGGCGGGGGACGGGCTCGGGCAGTTCCGCCACCCCTACGGCATCCACATCCTCGGCGACGGCACGGCGCTCATCGCCGAGATGGGCAACAACCGCGTGCAGCGGATCGAGCTGGCGACGGGCAAGGGGCTGGAGGTGTGGGGCAAGGCCGGGCGCGGCGAGGGAGAGCTGGCGACGCCGTGGGCCGTGACGACGATGGACGGGACGGCGTTCGTCCTTGACACGGGGAATAACCGTATTCTGGCGTTCGAGCCGTAGGAACGCTGGAGTAGCTGTGCGCCAAGTTTTACCACAGAGGCACAGAGAACACAGAGGCCACAGAGAAAGGCAAATGCATGATTTGATAAGCAATCGATCGCTTGATTTTCTCTGGAGTGACGTATGCCTTCATTTTTATCACCATTCAGAATGTCTTCCTCTGTGAACTCTGTGTCCTCTGTGTCTCTGTGGTAAAACTGGTCGAACGACAACAGGACACGCTCGCTCCCGCTCGCGTCTCGTAAATACTTCTCATGATCCTCGCCTCCATCCATCTCGGCCCGATCCAGTTTGACCAGCCGGTGTGGCTGTGGCTGCTGGTGCCGGCGTGGACGCTGGTCTTCTGGTGGGGGCGGGGCGGGCTGGCGGCCCTCGGCAGCGTCTCGCGCAGGGTCGCGGTCGCCGTGCGGCTGCTCGTCATCCTGCTGATCGTCGCGGCGCTGGCGAAGCCGTCGTGGCGGCGGGAGGCCGAGAACGTCACGGTGACGGCGATCGTCGACCAGAGCGAGAGCGTGCCGCGGCCGGCGCAGGCGGCGCTCGATGAGCTGCTGGAGCGTGCCGCGGGCTCGGCTCGGCCGGGGGACATGCTGGCGCGGGTGACGCTGGGGCGCGACGCGTATGTGCAGAACCTGCCGGCCCCGCCGCGTGATGCGCCCGAGTCGCTCATCGCCGTGCGGCGGGACGGCACCAATCTCGACGAGGGGACGCGCCTGGGCATGGCGATCATGCCGGCCGAGACGGCCAACCGGCTCTTGCTCTTCAGCGACGGCAACCAGAACGTCGGGGACATCCTCGCGGCGGCCGACGCGGCGCTTGCCGCCAAGGTGCCCATCGACGTCGTGCTCGCTAAATACGAGCACACCCGCGAGGTGAAGCTCGAGCGCCTCGTCTCCCCCGCGACCGCCCGGCTCGGGCAGAACGTCAACTTGCGCGTGATTCTTGACGCGAAAGCCGCCGCGACCGGGCGGCTCAGCCTGCTGATGAACGGCGTGCAGGTCGACCTCGACCCCGAGACCGACGCGATGAGCAAGCCGATCGCGCTCGACGCGGGGATCAACGTGGTGACGGTGCCGATGACCCTGCCGCAGGGAGGGCCGGTGGAGTTCCGCGCGGTCTTCGAGGGGGACACCGACGAGAACGGGCGGCCGATCGCGGACACGATTGTTGAGAATAACCAGGGCTTGTCAGTCACGTTCGTGCAGACCGAGGGGCGGGTGCTCGTGCTCCGGCGTCAGGACGGCGAAGACGAAGGGGGGGCGCTGGTGCGGGCGCTGCGCGAGGCCAAGCTCGACGTCGACGTGCGCTCCACGGCGGAGGGACCGAAGTCGCTGGTCGAACTCGCGGCGTACGACGCGGTCGTGCTGGTCGACGCGCCGGTGTACGACTTCTCGCAGGCCCAGCAGGAGGAGCTGCACGCCTACGTCCACGACATCGGCGGCGGGCTGGTGATGGTCGGCGGGCCGGAGTCGTTCGGCGCCGGCGGGTGGATCGGCTCGCCGCTGGCCGACGCGCTGCCGGTGAAGCTCGACCCGCCGCAGAAGCGGCAGATGCCGCGGGGCGCGCTGGCGCTGATCATGCACTCGTGCGAGATGCCCAGCGGCAACTACTGGGGGAAGCAGACGGCCCTTGCCGCGGTGAACAACCTCTCGCGGCTCGACCTCGTGACCGTCGTCGAGCACAACTGGGCGGGCAGCGGCGACGGGTCGGACATTTTGTACCCGCTCGCCCCCGTCGGCGACCGCGGCGGGGTGATCCGCGCGATCAACTCGTTCTCGTACGGCGACGCGCCGAGCTTCGACTCGCTGATGGCCGCGGTGATCCCGTCATTGGAGAAGGCGCAGGCGGCCGTCAAGCACGCGATCATCATCTCCGACGGCGACCCGCAGAAGCCGTCGGCGCAGCTCGTGCAGCGGTACATCAACGCGGGCGTCTCGGTGACGACGGTGATGGTCTTCCCGCACATGGGCGGGCCCAACTCGCCGGACGCCCTCGCGATGAAGCGCCTCGCCGACGACACGGGGGGACGGTTCTACATCATCAACACCAGCAGCGGCATCGCCGACCTGCCGAAGATCTTCGTCAAAGAAGCGCAGACGGTGAAGCGCTCGCTGATCCAGGAGGGGAGCTTCGCGCCGATCGTGGTGAACTCGCTGGCCGAGCCGATGCGTGGGTTGGGCGGCCTGCCGCCGATCGAGGGGTACGTGATCACGGGTGAGCGCGAGGGGCTGGCGCTGGTGACGGCCAAAGCCGCGGAAGACGACCCGCTCATCGCGATGTGGCAGTATGGGCTCGGCAAGTCGGTGGCGTTCACGTCGGACGCGGCGTCTCGCTGGACAACGGGCTGGCCGGGGTGGGGCAACTACAAGGCGTTCTGGGAGCAGCACGTCCGCTGGGCGATGCGCCCCGGGGGCTCGGCGGACATGCGCGTCATCACCGAGGACCTGGGCGACCGCACGCGGCTCATCGTCGAGGCGCTCACGCCGGAGGGCGAGCGGATGAACTTCGTCCGCTGGCAGGGGCGCGTGGTCGGGCCGAACCGAGAAACACAAAGTGTGGAACTCCGACAAACAGGGCCGGGGCGGTACGAGGGGGAGTTCGAGTCGGGAGCGGCGGGCTCGTACGTCGTGAACATGCGGTACATCGCCCCCCCGCCGCCGGCGAGCGCGGGCGATCCGCCCCGAGAAGGCAACTTACAAGCCGCGGTGACCCGGCCGTTCGCCGATGAGTACCGCGACCTGCGCGACAACTCGGCGCTCTTGGAACTGGTGGCCAAACGCACGGGCGGGCGGGTGATCAAACTGGATGAGCCGAACCCGGAGTTATGGTCGCGCGAGGGGCTGGCGATGCCGGTGGCGCTTCGGCCGATCTGGCTGATCGTCGCGATGAGCGCGATCGGGATGTTCCTCGCGGATGTGGGCGTGCGGCGTGTGCGGATCGACATCCCCGCGATGTGGCGAGCCGTGCGGCGTGGGGCGCGGGGGGGGGCGAGCAAGCAGGAGGCCGGAAAGCACCTCGGCTCGCTGCGCGACGCCCGCGAATCGGCGCGGCAGGGCATGTCGCAGCGCGCCAAGACGGGCGAGGAGAAGAAGGCCGAGCGCGAGGCCGCGGCGGTCAA
This sequence comes from uncultured Phycisphaeraceae bacterium, assembly GCA_964652945.1. GTDB lineage: Bacteria > Planctomycetota > Phycisphaerae > Phycisphaerales > UBA1924 > CAZZDW01. Next base: position 44,884 of record CAZZDW010000016.1, on the reverse strand, counting down.
GTTCGAGGCGTCGGCTGAGGAGCTGGCGCGGGGGCGGGCGGGGAACGAGGCGGTCGAGCAGAGCGGGAGCGCGGCCGCCAAGCCGCCGATCGTCGACAAGACGAAGAAACCCGGTGAGGCCGCGAGCGAAGAAGAAGGGATGTCCCGCCTGCTCAAAGCGAAGAAACGGGCGCGGGACGAGATGTCGGACGGCGAAGAGCAATCGTGAGACGAAAAAAGAGATTTTTGAACCACAGAGAACACGGAGAGCACAGAGAAAGACATAAGAAAGGCATTTTCTCTGTGATCTCTGTGTCTCTGTGGTGAAACCCGGCGCAGAAAAAAACAGCACGTTCGAGGAGCCCGACCATGGCGATGATGAGTGAAGCGCAGAACCCCGGCCAGGAAACGCCCGAGCACGTCAAAGAGCGCTGCGAGGCGTTCCGCGGCACGTTCGCCAAGCTGCGGAGCGAGATCGGCAAGGTCGTCGTCGGACACGGCGAGGTCGTCGACGCCACGCTGATTGCGCTCTTTGCCGGCGGCAACGTGCTGCTCGAGGGCGTGCCGGGGCTGGGCAAGACGCTGCTCGTGCGCACGCTCGCGGAGAGTCTGCACCTGCCGTTCAGCCGGATCCAGTTCACGCCGGACCTGATGCCGTCGGACGTGATCGGCACGAACATCGTGATGGAAGACCCCGACACGGGGCGGCGGAAGTTCGAGTTCCAGCGCGGCCCGATCTTCGCGCAGATTGTCTTGGCCGACGAGATCAACCGGGCGACGCCGAAGACACAGTCGGCGCTGCTGGAGGCGATGCAGGAGCGCTCGGTGACGGTGGCCGGGCACTCGTACAAGCTGGACCAGCCGTTTTTCGTCTTGGCGACGCAGAACCCGATCGAGCAGGAGGGGACGTACCCGCTCCCCGAGGCGCAGGTCGACCGCTTCATGCTCAAGCTCCGCGTGACCTACCCCACCAAGAGCCAGGAACGCCAGATCGTCGACCGCATGGCGACGACGCGCCCCAGCACGAGCGTCGAGCCGGTCGTCTCGCTCGACGAGCTCGACGGCGTCCGGCGGCTCGTCGACCAGGTCCGCCTCGACGACCGCATCAAGGACTACATCGTGAGCATCGTGCACGCCAGCCGCGTCCCCAAGGAATACGGCCTCGACCTCGAACGACTCATCGAGTTCGGCGCTTCGCCCCGCGCCTCGATCAGCCTCGCCGTCGCGGCCAAGGCCCACGCGGTCATCCAGGGACGCGCCTACGTCATCCCGGCCGACATCAAGGCCGTCGGGCTCGACGTGCTCCGCCACCGCATCATCGCCAGCTACGAGGCGCAGGCCGAGGAGGTCGACTCCGACCAGCTCGTGCATCGTCTGCTCGACCACATCCCGGTGCCGTGATACACCAATTTTTTGAACACGGAGGTCACGGAGGACACAGAGAAAGACATAAAGACTTGATTCGAAATGGATTTCTTCGAGTCTTCGCGATCTTCGCGTTCAAATCTGGTTTATGCATTTCTTCGTGTCCTCCGTGACCTCCGTGTTCAAAGTGTCTTGACTCCGCATCTCCGCTTTTCTCCGCTCCTCCGCGTTCTCAGACGATTCCCTGCATTTCCCGATGCTTACGCAAGAGCTCATGAAAGAAGTCCGCCGCTTGCAGGTCCGCACCCGCCGCCGGGTGGAGGGGCTCTTCGCCGGCGAGTACCACACGGCCTTCAAGGGCCGGGGCATCGAGTTCGCCGACGTCCGCGAGTACGAGCCGGGCGACGACGTCCGCTCGATCGACTGGAACGTGACCGCCCGCGCCGGCCGCCCGTTCATCAAGCGGTTCATCGAGGAGCGCGAGCTGACCGTCGTGCTCGCCGTCGACCTGTCCGCCTCCGGCGACTTCTCCTCCATCAGCGGCGAGTCGGCACGCCTCAAAAACCGCGTCGCCATCGAGGCCGCGGCGGTCCTGGCCCTCTCGGCCTCGACGAATCACGACCGCGTCGGCCTGTGCCTGTTTACCGAAAAGGTCGAGGTCTTCGTGCCGCCGGGCAAGGGCCGCGGGCACATCCTTCGGCTCTTGCGCGAGCTGCTGAACTTCGAGCCCCGCCGCAGGGGCACCGACATCGGTTCAGCGGCGTTGCACCTCGGCCGCGTGCTCAACCGCCGCGGCATCGTCTTCATGATCTCCGATTTTCTCGTTCGCGGCGGTGTGCCGGAGTTCGAGACGCCGCTCCGCCTGCTCGCGCGACGGCACGAAGTCATCGCGCTGCAGGTCACCGATCCGCGCGAGCACGCGCTCCCCAACGTCGGCCTCGTCGAGATCGTCGACGCCGAGACGGGCAATCGCCGGCTCATCGACACCGCTTCCCGTCGTGTACGCGACGCCTACGCCGACGCCGCCCGCACCCGCGAAGCCGCGCTCGCGTCCTTCTTCGGCCGCGCCGAGATCGACCGCGTCAAGCTCTCGACGGACAGGCCGTTCGCGCCGGAACTGGTCAACTATTTTCATATGCGGGAGCGCCGGCGATGAGGCACAACCAGAAGTGGTCAAGTGGCAAAGTGGCAGAGTGGCACGGTGGTTTACTGGTCGTGCTATGTCGCTCCGTCCTTGCTCTGTTCTTGGCCGTGTTGAGAGCAAGCACTCGGACAGGCCGCCGCGGCCGCTTCACTTTGCCACTCTGCCTCTTTGCCACTTTGCCACTTTCTGTTGCCGCCGAAACGGCGCCGACCACACAGCACATCGACGCCGGCCCGATCTCGGTGACGCTGAGCGTCGACCGCACGACAATCCGCGCGGCGGACGCCGTGACGCTGACGCTCACCGCCTCGGCGCCCACCGGCGTCGCGGTCGAGCTGCCGGCCTTCGAGCCCGACGCCAAGCTCGGCGAGTTCACGATCGCCTCGGTGCACGACGAGCCGCCCGTGCTGGAGCCCGCATCGAACGAAGGCGGAACCGGCGCTCGCACCATCTCCACACGCCGCTGCACGCTCGAGCCGTTCCTCCCCGGCGATTACACCATCCCGTCATTGGAAGTGACCTGGCGGCGGGTCGCCGCCACCAACTCCGACGACGCCGGCGCACGCGGCGTCGCCCGCACCGAGCCGATCGTCCTCACCGTCGAATCGCTCCTGCCAGTCTCGACACCGCCGAGCGCCGGCGCAAACGCCGCACCCGCCGACGACGCGCTCGACCCCGGCACGATCCGCGGCGTATACGTCCCTCCACCACCGCACACAAGCTGGTGGCAGCGCTGGGACCGCACGATCGTCGTCGCCGGCCTGTCAACGTGCGTGCTCTTCTCGCTGGCGCTCGTCGGCGTCCGTGCGATCCGTCGGAGAAAGCACGAGCACGCGCCGCTCGACCACGCGATCCAGAACCTCGAATCCCTCCGCGCACGCGGCCCCGCGCCCGCCGAAACCGCCGCCGTCTGTCACCAACTCGCCGCCGCCGTGCGCACGGGATTGGCCGATCGCTTCGGCCCGAGCGCACGGACGTGGACATCCACCGAGCTGCGCGCACGGAATCCACAAAGCCGCTTGGCGCAGATCGAAACCGGCGGTATGGTGAACTCCTCGGCGGAGCTGCTCGACCGTCTCGACGGGGTCCGCTTTTCGGGTCAGGAACTTTCCTCGCCCGAACTGCTCGGCCTGATCGACGCGACGCTCGAGATGCTCGAGCGGTGCCGTGACGCGGGGGAGGGGGCGGGGGTTATGAACGAACAGAACAAGGAGGGGACGGCGTCGTGAGCTTTGCGCACCCGCAACTGCTGTGGCTGCTCGCCGTGCTGCCGATCGGTGCGGCGGTCGTCGCGTGGTCGCGCCATCGCGGCCGATCGCGGGGCGAGGGGGCGGCGGTGCTGCCGAGTGCCGCGCCGCTCGAACGCTCGCCCACCACGTGGCGGCTCGCTTTTCGCTGGGTGCCGGGTTTCCTTCGGCTGGTCGCGCTGGGCCTGCTGGTCGTCGCGCTGGCGAGGCCGCAGGAATCGAGCGGCTGGACGACCACCTCGACCGAGGGCGTCGCCATCCAGCTCGTCGTCGACCGCTCCGGCAGCATGGCCGAGCCGATGGGCGGCGACGAAGCCGGTGCGGGCGCACAGGAGACGAAGGAAGAGACGGCGATCGACGCGATCACACGCTTCATCGAGGGCGACGGCAAGGAGTTGAAAGGCCGCATGGGCGACATGATCGGGCTCATCGCGTTCGCGCGGTACGCCGATACGCTCTCGCCGATGGCGCGGGCGCACGAGCCGCTCGTCGACGCGGCCAAACGCCTCAAGCCCGTCGAGGTGCAGGCCGAAGACGGCACGGCGATCGGCGATGCGCTGGCGCTCGCCGCCGCACGGTTGAAGCGCGCCGAAGAGGAGATCCAGCGGCAGAGCGCGGCGGCTTCTTCCGATACCAAGTCAGCCAACGCGAGGCCGGAGTTCACGATCAAGTCGAAGGTCATCATCCTGATGACCGACGGGCAGAACAACGCGGGGCAGTCCTCGCCGTACGAGGCGGCGGAGCTGGCCAAGCAGTGGGGGATCCGCCTGTACACGATCGGCGTGGGCGCGGGGGAGCGGGTGGTGACGCTCAACACGCCCTTCGGGCCGCAGCGGATGAACGCCGGCAGCAGCGTTGACGAGCGGATGCTCACCGACATCGCCGAGTCGACGGGCGGCGAGTATTTCAGCGTGTCGAGCGCGGGATCGCTCGCCAACGCGTACGCCGCGATCGACAAGCTGGAGAAGTCGAAGATCGATTCGACCGAGCACACCAAGAAGACGGAGCTGTTCGCGCCGATCGCGATGGGCGCGATGGGGGCGGCGTTGTGCGAGCTGCTGCTGGCGGGCGCCGTGTTCAGGAGGGCCGCGTGATGACGGGGCCGGCTTCTGAAAACTTTGTGCCGATCGTCGGTGCTTTGAAAGCCGAGGGGCTCAGCCCCTCGGTCCCAGCGATGTTGGCGTTCGATCCCGTCCTTGCCGCGGTTGGTTGGCGCTTCGCCTCGCCGGGGGCGCTGCTCGGGCTCGTCGCGGTGCCGATCGTCGCGATCTTGCTGTGGTACGGCTTTGTCCGCCGCCGGCGGGCGCTGCGGCTGTTGGTCGGCGAGATGGCGGCACGCGGCGCACGCTTGAGCGTCAAGCGCGCGATCGTGAAGATCGCGCTGGTGTCGCTGGCGCTGGGGGCGCTCGCCGTGGCGATCGCCCGGCCGCAGGCGGACCCGGTTGAGCAGCAGGTGAGCGTGCGCGGGCGCGACATTGTGTTTGTGCTCGACGTCTCGCGGAGCATGTTGTCGCGGGACGTCGCGCCGAGCCGTCTGGAGCGCGCCAAGCTGTGGATCAACGACCTGACGGGGACGCTCAAGGGGGACCGCGTGGGGCTGGTGGCGTTCGCCGGCGTGCCGGTGGTGAAATCGCCGCTGACGCTGGATTACGGCTTCTTCCGCATGGCGCTGGATGAGGTGTCGCCGGACGCCGTGCCGCGGGGCGGCTCGCTCATCGGCGACGCGATCCGCAAGACGCTCAACGAGGTCTTCGAGCCGACGGTCGGACGCTACCGCGACATTATCCTGATCACCGACGGCGAGGATCAGGGCAGTTTTCCTGTCGAGGCGGCGAAGCAGGCCGGGAGCCTCGGCGTGCGGCTCATCGTCATCGGCATCGGCGGCGAACTCGAAGGGGCGCTGGTGCCGACGGCTGAGGCCGGCGGTGGTGTCGGGGCGAATCAGTACGTCCGCAGCGACGGCGAACTCGTCCGCAGCAAGATGGACCCGCGGACGCTCGCCGAGATCGCCAGCGCCGCCTCGCAGGGCGCGGCGCAGAGCGAAGACGGCGGCGGTGGCGGGGTTTTTCTGAATGTGGGGACCGGCACGATGAATCTGGAGCAGGTGTACACCGACCTCATCGCATCGGCCGAGCGGCGCGAGACGGAGACCAAGTCGACGATCACGTACCGCGAGCTGTTCCCGTATTTCCTGGGCGTGGCGCTGGTGTGCCTGGCGGTCGAGCCGTGGGTGGGGACGAGGGTGCGGATGAGGCGACGCGCGCCGATGAGCAATCCGTCGATGGCGATGCTGGTGCTGGTGTGTGTGGTGGCGGCGTGTGCGTCGAGTGTGCGCGCGCAGGATGCGGAGGGACAAAGCACGCCGAGCACAGTCGTTGCGGCGGCGGAGCCTGCTCCGGGCGATTTGTACAACAGCGGGCGGGAGTTGTTCCAGGCGGGAAAGTACGAAGAAGCCGCGGAGCGGTTCAAGCGTGCGGATCAGGGCGCGACGGACCCGAACCTCGCGGCTCTTGCACGCTACAACCTCGGGCAGACGCTGCTCAAGCAGGCGACCACGCCGGCGGCGGCTGATGCGCGGCAACGCGGGAATGCCGCGGGGGCCGGGGGGGCGGCCGGGGGGGCGCCGGATTACGAGCAGATGATCGAACGGCTCAAGGCGGCGAGCCGTGCGTTTCAGGGGGCGCTCGAGCTCAACCCCGACGACGCCGAGGCGGCGCGGAACGTCGAGATCGCGCGGCGGCTGATGAAAGACGCCGAGCAGAAGCAGCAACAGCAACAACAGCAGCAACAGAACGGGCAGAAGCAGGATCAGCAGAGCGGCGACAAGAGCCAGCAGCAGGACGGTCAACAGGGTCAGCAAGGGCAGAACCAGCAGGGGGATCAGCAGAGCGGCCAGTCGCAGGCGCAGAAGGACGCGCAGCAGCACCAGCAGAACGCCGACAAGCTGAACGACCTGGCCAAGCAGCAGTCGCAGGCGGCTGATTCGTCGAAGCAGTCGCAGCAGGCGGGCGATGAGTCGCAGAAGCAGCAGAAGGCCGAGCAGTCGAAATCGCAGCAGCAGGGCGTGAACCAGCAGACGGCCCGGCAGCAGCAGCAGATGCAGCAATCTCAGCAGGCGTCTTCGCCGTCGGCGCAGCAGCAGATGGACAAGGCGCGGCAGGAGCAGCAGGCGGCGTCGGAGGCGCTGGAGCAAGGCGACACGAAAGCCGCGGAGGAGCACCAGCGGAAAGCGGCGGAGGCGCTGAAGCAGGCCGCGTCGGCGGAGCAGCAGGCGGCGGAGCAGGCGGCGCGGCAGGCGAAGCAGGAAGAGGCTCAGCGGCAGCAGGGCAAGCAGGCGGACGCGGAGCAGGCGAAGGAGAAGAACGAAGAACCGAAGTACAACGAGACGGCGGCGCAGCTGCTCGACAAGGAACGCCGGCAGCGCGAGATGCGGCAGCGGATCCTGCGGGCGCTGCGCGGCACGCCTCAGCCTGTGGAAAAGGACTGGTGAGTAGATGAACTACGGTGATGCACAATCGTTGATGCAGCGCTTCCGCACAGTGGCAGAGTGGCACAGTGGCAGAGTGGCACAGTGGATGGCGAAGCGGTCTTGGTGCGCGGCGTTGATGATCGTCGCAGTTCTCAGCGTTGTTTCGTCGCGTGCGTTTGCCCAGAGCGGGGTCCAGGGTGCTTCGCAGGTCACGGTCCAAGCGGGCGTCTCGCAGCAGCGCGTCAACCTCGGCGATACGCTCATCTACCAGATCAGCGTCGACGGCGTCTCGGAGGCCGACGCGCCGGCGATCCCCGCGTCGGACGCGTACTCGGCCGAGTTCCTCGGCGGACGCGACGAGTCGAGCCATTCGGTGTACATCATCAACGGGCGGCAGACGACGTCGTCGACGCTCCGCTACGTCATGCAGTGGCGCATCACGCCGACGAAAGCGGGCGCGGCGACGGTGCCGTCGTTCCCGATTGAAGTCGGCGGCAAGGGGGGGGTCGCGACGCTCGTGCCCAAGGTGCAGTTCAACGTCGTCGAGGCGTCCAGCAGCCCGCAGTTCCCGCTCTCGCTCGAGAGCGAGCGCGACGGCACAACCGCGTACGTCGGCGAGCCGATCCGCGTGCGGCTGTTGTGGACCGTCGGCGGCGGGGTGAAGAGCGCGTCGTTCACCGGGCCCGACGGCGGGAGCGTGTACGACGTGCTGGCGCTCGACCCGCGGCCAGAAAACGCACGGCAGCAACGCAGCGAGGCGTACCCGATCGTGCCGTTTCTGAACGGGCAGGCGGTGGTGCAGCGGACGCAGGCGACGCTCGACGGGCAGACGGTGCCGGCGTTCGCGATGGAGCTGGTGATCACGCCGCGGCAGGCGGGGAAGATCACGATCGGGCCGTACCGTGTGGTGTTTGACGAGGTTGTGGGGCAGCGGCAGCGGTCGTTCTTTGACGCGCCGTGGGATGATCGCAGCCAGACGCGGCGCGCGGTGAGCACGAGCAACGCGATCACGCTCGACGTCAAGCCTTTGCCGAGCGAGGGGCGGCCGGCGAATTTTAATGGGTTGATCGGGCGCTACACCGTCGAGGCGGAGGCGGGGATGAGCGAGGCGAACGTCGGCGACCCGGTGCCGCTCACGTTGACGGTGCGTGGCCCGGAGCCGATGGGATCGGCGGTGACGCCGCCGCCGCTGGATGAGCAGCAGGGCTTTGCGGAGTGGTTCAAGCCCGCGCCGGAGGGATGGGAGAAGCCGTTGGCGGGGAGCGGCGCGGCGGGCGGGGCGGGGGGGGCGAGTGGGGGTGGGCAGCTCGGCGAGCGGGTGTTTACGACGACGGTTCGGCCCAAGAGCGACGGCGTGACGCAGATCCCGCCGATCGAGCTGCCGTACTTTGACACGCTGACCGGCAGGTACGCGGTGGCGCGGAGCGAGCCGATCCCGCTGAAGGTGAGCGCCGTGCGCGAGGTGACCGCGGCGGACGCGCTGCGCGGCGGCGACGGCGCGGGCCTTGGTGGGCTGCATCTGCCGGGCGCGTCGCGGCAAGCGACGTTGAGTAACACTGCGCCGGGCGTGGGGGCGAACACGCGGACGTTCGATGCGCTGATCGATCAGCGCGTGAGCGTGCTCGCGATGATCGCCTCGCCGATGGGGATCGCGGTGGTGGGGTTGCCGCCGATTGCGCTGGCGGCGGCGATGGTGCTGGCGCGGGTGAAGCGTTCGGCGGATGCGGACCGGCTGGCGCGGCGGGCGGCGGTCGCCGAGGGGCGGCGGCTCGTGCGGGGTGCGTCGACGGCGAATGAGGTGTGGCGCGGCGTGCGCCTGGCGGTAGGGCCGTGGGTCGGCGCGATGGCCGAGGCGGTGACGGCGAGCGACGCGGCAACGGCGGAGTTGTTGTCTGAAGAAGAGCAACGCGAGGCGGCGGCGCTGTTGCGCGACCTCGAATCGGCGGCGTACGACGGAGTACGTGTTGATGTCGGCGATGTGAAGCGGCGAGCGGAATCACTGCTCGGGGAGCTGGCGAAACGATGAGACGCAACGATTTGGTACGGATGCTCGTGCTGGCTTTCGCGGCGGTGTGCTCGTGTGGTATTGCGCGGCCGATTGCCGCGGCGGAGGTGCTGGAGGAGCCGGCGCAGGCGGCGTCGCTCGATCGCGCCGAGGCCGAGCGGCTGTTCACGCACGCCGGCGAGGTCTTCGAGCAGGGGCTGGAGAAGGCGAAGACGGATTACACGGGGGCGGAGTCGCTGTTTCGCGAAACCGCGGCGGCGTGGCGGCGGGTCGCCGAGGGGCTCGATGTGCAGAACGCCAGGCTCGAGACCAACATCGGCAACGCGAGCCTGCTCGGCGGCGATGCGCCCGCGGCGATCATCGCGTATCGGCGGGCGCTCGAACTTGATCCGCAGGCCGAGGGAGCGCGGGATGGTTTGGCGGCGGCGCGGCGAGCCGCGGGGACGCAGACGCTTGCGCCCGGCGCGCCGGTGGGGGGTGATGCGCAAACGTCGGGCGCGGAAGCGGAAGGGGCCGGCGGCGTGCGCGGCACGGTGAGACAGGTCGGCGGCGTCCTTGCGGCGGGGGGCGAGTATGTCTCGCGGCATTTGCCTTCGCGGATGCTGCTGTGGGTGGCGGGTGTGTCGTACGTGGTGTTTTTTGCGCTGGCGATGGTCCGTGTGGTGGGGAGTGGGAAGCGTGTGAGGCCGTGGATGGTGGGCGTGGTGGGGGGGGTGTGCGTGCTGAGCGCGACGCCGTTGGTGTTGCGGGAGATGGGGGGAGCGACGGCGGAAGGCGTGGTGACGCAGACGGGGGTTGTTGCGCGGAACGGTCCGGCGGAGCTGTACGACGCGGCGTTCAAGGAGCCGTTGAGGGCGGGGCTCGAGGTGCGCGTCGAAGAGACCCGCGGCTCGTGGGCCAAGGTGCGCATCGCCGACGGGCGGAGCGCGTGGGTGCCGGTGGAGAGTGTTCGGCGGATCTGAAAATTCTCGGGATTCGGGATTCGGGATTCGGGATTCGGGATCCGGGATTCGGGATTCGGGATTCGGCATTCGGCCGAAGCCGCGGAGAGGGCAGGGCGGAACGTCCGAAAACTGCACTGAGTGGAACAGAATCCCTTGACAGGGGCTCGTTGTGTGCTATTTTACTCATCGGATAATTAGCCGATTGGTAAACTTATGGTCACGAACGATGGACTTTCCCGGATTTTTTCGGCGCTCGCCGATCCGACGCGGCGGGCGATCCTGACGCGGCTGGTCGGGGGTGAGAAGTCGGTGACGGAGCTGGCGGAGCCGTTTGCGCTGAGCCTGCCGGCGATCTCGAAGCACCTGAAGGTGCTGGAGCGGGCGGGGCTGATCGCGCGGGGGCGGAATCGGCAGTGGCGGCCGTGCCGGTTGGAGGCGGGGGCGCTCAAAGAAGTGGACGACTGGGTCGGGCAGTACCGGCGGATGTGGGAAGCGCGGCTGGACCGGCTCGACGAGTATCTCCGGGCGTTCCCGGAGTCTGGACAGATAGACCAAGAACAACCACCCAAGCAGGAGCACGGATCATGAACACGCTGGCGACGGAGCCGACGGTGAGCGGCGGGGATCGGGAGATGGTGTTGACGCGTGTGTACGACGCGCCGCCGCGGCGGGTGTGGGAGGCGTTCACGGACCCGAAGCAGATCGTGAAGTGGTACGGGCCGCGTGGGTTCACGATGACGATCCATGCGCACGAGGTGCGGGCGGGCGGGGTGTGGCGGTTCACGTTCCACGGGCCGGACGGTCGCGACTACGAGAACAAGGTGACGTACCTCGAGGTGGACCCGCCGAATCGGCTGCGGTACAAGCACGGCGGGGCCGACGACGTCGAGCCGGTGAATCACGACGTGACGGCGACGTTCGAAGCGGTCGAGGGCGGGAAGACGCGGCTGACGTTCACGATGGTCTTCGTCTCGGCGGAGGCGAAGCAACTGGTCGTGCGCGAGTACGGCGCGATCGAGGGCGGCAAGCAGACGCTCACGCGGCTGGCGGAGTTCCTGGCCGATGGAAACGGCGGCAAGGACAACGAGGGTGAACCGTTCGTGCTTGAGCGGGTCGTGCGATCGCCGCGGGAGCGGGTGTACCGCGCGTGGACGAAGCGGGAGGAGCTGGCCAAGTGGTTTGGGCCGAAGGGGGCGACGATCTCGACGTGCACGCTCGAGCTTCGGCCGGGCGGGATGTTCCATTACTGCATGCACGCGGGGGAGATGACGATGTGGGGGCGGTGGGTTTTCCGCGAGATCGTTGAGAACGAGCGGATCGTCTGCGTCTCGTCGTTTTCCGATGAGGGCGGCGGCGTGACGGGATCGCCCTTTGGCGGCGAGTGGCCGCGTGAAATTCTGATGAGGGTGACGTTCGCCGAGCACGCGGGGATCGGGCGCGGCACGCTGGTGCGGCTGGAGTGGACGCCGCTCAACGCGAGCGATGCCGAGCGTGCGGCGTTCAAGCAGATGCACGGCTCGATGAACCAGGGCTGGGGCGGCACGTTCGAGCGGCTCGAAATGTACCTCAAGAAAGGATAATCTCCGCGTCGGCGAGTGTGCCTATTGCTAGAGGACACGCTCGCTCACGCTCGCGTCTCGCATGAGAGCGTTAAGTATGATGTAGACCAGCTTGTGCAAGCGATTTAGAGCGGGAGATTTCTTATGGCGTATGTCGACGGCTTTGTGATCCCGATCCCGACGAAGAACCTGGCGGAGTATCGGCGGATGGCGAAAAAGGCCGCGAAGGTGTGGATGGAGCACGGGGCGCTCGCGTTCCACGAGAGCGTGGGCGATGACCTCAACGTGCCGGGGATGTACTCGTTTTTGAAGATGGCCAGGGCGAAGGAGGGCGAGACGGTGCTGTTCTCGTGGATCGTCTTCAAGTCGAAGTCGCACCGCAAGAGCGTCAACGCGAAGGTGATGAAGGATCCGCGGCTGGCGAAGATGATGGACCCGAAGAAGATGCCGTTTGATATGAAGAAGATGGCGTACGGCGGGTTCAAGACGATCGTGCAGATGTGAAGGCGAGTGGGGCGTTCTCCGTTGGGGATGCGTGGATCGGTCGGCCGTGGATGGAGACGGGCGTTGAGACGGCGGCGAGGGTGGAAGAAGGATCGGCCGAGATGTTCGCGGGTGTACGCTTGCCGCGGGCGGCTTCGAGGCCGGTCTCGATGACGGGGCGCATGACGCCCACGACGCCGGCGCGGATGAGCAGGTTCCACAGCGGTTCGAGGCGTTTCCACGCAGCGGCGTAGGCGCCGCACTTGAGGCCGAAGCCGAGGCGTTCGTGCGAGAGCGCGGCCTTGGCGATGTTGGGGAGCGTGTAGAACGAGCGGTAGGCGCGCCAGTAGCCGTCTTCGAGCTGGGCGTCGGTCATGTTGAGGGGGTTAAAGACAACGTGGCGTGTGTCGTAGAGGTCCCAGTCTTGGTGGCGGATGCGGCCGGCCTGTTGCAACCGGTGGTGGTAAGCGGTGCCTGGGTAGGGCGTGGCGACGTGGAAGGTGGCGGTGGTGATGCCGTGGGCGCACGCCCAGTCGACGGTGCGGTCGAAGACGCCGGGATCGTCGCCGTCGAGTCCGAAGACGAAACTGGCGTTGATGCTGACGCCGAGGGAGTCGAGGCGTTTGATGGCGGTTTCGTACTCGCGGCGGCGGCCGCTGCGCTGCAGGTTCTGACGCTTGTTGGCGAAGCGGAGCGTGTCTTCGGAGAGGGATTCGAAGCCGATGAAGAGCGAGCGGAGGCCGGCGTCGACGGCGTGCTCGACGAGGTCGCCGTGGAGGACGGAGTCGATAGTCGCCGCGCCCTGAAAGACGCGGCCGGCGCCCTTGAGGCCGGCAAAGAGGGCGCGGGCGAAGCGGGTGTCGCCGAGCATGTGGTCGTCGAGGAAGTAGAGGTGGCGGCCGGGGAGGCGGTCGATCTCGGCGAGGGCGTCGTCGACGCGCTGGGTGTAGAAGGATTTGCCGCCCTCGAAGAAGGCGTCTTTGTAGCAGAAGGTGCAGTGGTGGGGGCAGCCTCGGGTGACGACGATGGAGTTGGGGACGAGGTAGCGGGAGCGTTTGATGAGGTCGCGGCGGATCGGGGGGATGCCCAGTAATGTGCGAGGTCGTGTGCGTGAGTCATAGATGCCGCGCGCCTCATCGCGGCTGCGGCGGAACTGTTCGATAAAGAGCGGGAATGTTTGTTCGCCCGGGCCGAGGAAGAGCGCGTCAGCGTGCGGCGCGGCCTCGTCGGGCAGGCTCGTCGCGTGCAGGCCGCCGAGGGCGACGAACGAGTCGCGGGCGCGGAAGGCGTCCGCGAGACGGTACGAACGCTTGGCGTTGGTGATGTAAGTCTGGATGACGACCAGATCGGGCGGCGGGTTACAGCACGATTCGACATCGACATCGTGCTCGACGTGTTCGTCGATGAGGCGGATGTCGTCATCCGGAGCGAAGTAGGCGGCGAGCGTGGTAAGCCCGAGGGGCGGGAAGAGCGAGTACTTAATCGGGCGGAAGAACGGCCCCTTGGCTTCGGTGAGGGCCGGGAGGATCATGAGGACGCGCATGGCGTGATCTACGGCCGGGGATGGCGGGCGTGTTCACGTCCCGCACGCAATCCGTGGCGAGATCGCGCGGAATTCTCTTGCACGTATAAGCGGCGGCTACCAGTTGCCGTCGTAGAAGAACTGCTCGCGGACGATCTTGCCGTCTTTGACGGTGTAGACGGCGACTTCCTGCTGTGTGATGCGCCGGCCGGTGGACTTGGGCGTGATCTCGAAGGTGAAGTGGACGGCGAACCTATCGCTGCCGTGGAAGTAGGGGCCGAGGACGTGTTCGCCGTGGATGGTGTTGGCGGCGGCCCACCGCTCGGACTTCTGGATCACCGGCGTCTGGCCGACGGTCTCGGCCCCGTTGCTCTCGACGGAGACGATGTCGGCGGCGTACATCGTGCGCATCACATCAAAGTTCTTGCCTTGGTTGCACAGCTCGACGAACTGCCTGGCGATCTCGCGGGTGCTCATGGTCGTGTTCCTTTGACTGACGGGAGATGGGGCGGAGGGAAATGACGAATCTTTGACTCCGTGCGGGGCGGGAGGTTTCAGGCGGGTTGTTGACGAGCGCGTGGGCCGCCGCGGCGGGAGTTTTTTTTGCCGGAGGGAGGCGTTGGGCTTGACATATTCCCATATGGGTATATATTGAGCTATGCCCCCTGCGACGACCACCGCCGACGTGTTCACGGCGATCGCCGAGCCCAAGCGGCGGGAGCTTTTGGGTGTTCTGGCGAAAGGGGAGGGGGAGCGGGATGTTTCGTGGTTAGTGGGGGAGCTGGGGTGGACCCAGCCGCAGGTTTCGAAGCACCTGGGCGTGCTGCGGGAGGTGGGCATCGTGAGCGCCGCAAAGAGGGGCAAACGCCGCGTGTACAGCATCAACGGCGAGAAGCTCCGGTCGGTGTACGAATGGGCGAAGACGTACGAGCGATTCTGGGAGCACCAGCTCCAGCGCATCAAGGACCGCGCCGAGCGGATGCAGCGCGGGGCTCAACCGAAGGGATCTTCAGATCATCATTGAAAGGGGATTTGCTATGGCCGTCAACGTTGACAAGGAAACGGTCCACACGCTGGATATTCGCAACGAGGTGTTCATCGCGGCGTCGCCGGAGGTCGCCTTCGCGGCGATCCTCGAAGAGCTGGGGCCGGGGAGCGTGATGCCCGACGGGACGCCGTTCCCGCTCAAGATCGAGCCGTGGGTCGGCGGGCGGTGGTACCGCGACCGCGGCGAGTCGGGCGGCTACCCGTTCGGCCACCTGTGGGGGCACGTGCAGGTCATCAAGGCGCCGACGCTCCTCGAGCTGGTCGGGCCGATGCCGATGTCCTTTCCGGCGCTCAACCACGTGCAGTACCGTCTCACCGCCGAGGAGGGCGGCACGCGGCTGGCGTTCGTGCACCGCGCGATGGGGCTGATCCCGCAAGACTTCCGCGAGGGGATGCCCGACGGCTGGGCGCACGGGCTCAAGCGGATCAAGGAGCTCGCCGAGCAGCGGGCCGGGCAGCGGGCCAAGCCATGAGCGGCGAGTATGAGTCGGGCGCGCCGAATGCCGGAACTTGGTCGCTCCACACGCGCGAGAGGAGCGGGGCTAGGCGTGGGGAGAGTCGGCGTCGGGCGCGGTGGATTCGACCGTGAGGGAGACGACCGAGTTGAGGATCGGGTACGGCATGCGGCAGCGGTACACGTCGAAGCGCTGCCCGTGCCAGCCGAAGCGCTGCAGCACGGAGCGGATCATCTCGGCGTAGCGCGGCACGCCCTTGGCGGGGGGCGCGTCGAGCATCGGTCCGAGGTAGGCCGGGGCGAGCTCGATGGGCATGAGGTCGTCGGGGGAGCGCTTGGCGGCGGTCTCGGCGTTGCCGTTTTGGCCGTAGACGTTCGCGTAGGCCCGACGCGGCTCGCTCCAGGCCGGCACCAGGATGTCCAGATGGGCCATCGCGCTGACGGCTGAGACGAGCATGTTGAGCGTGACCGACTGCTGCGGCCGAAGCACCTGCGCGTCGGAGGTCATCAACTGGAAGTAGTTGAGCGCCGATTTCCTGCCCAGCTCGGGGAGGAGGATCCGCGATTTGACGTACTGCTCGTCTTTCTGGACGACGTCCATTTTGAGGTGGGGCGAGCAGAAATCCATGAGGAATCCGTGGTTGACGTCGGTGACGCTCTCGTCGAGGAACGGGTTGTCGTTTTTGGAGACCTTGGAGATGATCGTGAACTCTTTGCCGGCGGGTCTGATCTGGCGGTAGCCGGCCCGGCCGCTGATCCCGGCGGTGCGGTGGTTGGTGGCGGTGGGGGGGGTGGGGGCGGTGGGCGATGGTTCGACGATGAAGCAGGCGACCGCGACGTCGGTCTCGTTGCCCCAGACGAGCCGGTTGTGCTGGAAGAGGCTCTTGCGGAGCTTCTCGTCGAGGAGCGTGCGGTTCTTTTCTTTCTTGGGTTGAAGCGAGGCGAGCATCATCGCCAGCGCGTCGGTATCGCCGGCGTGCTCGTGCAGCAGCGTGGCGTACATGTCCATCGCCGCACGGACCTCGTCGATCGCCTCGCGATGGACCCCTTTCTTCGCCGCGGCTTCGAGGAGCGTGTTCACCATCGCCGGGGTGAGGATGTATTCGGCGACGTCCAGCGGATCGGCGACGGTCGCGATCTTGAACGTCTGCCAGGCGAGCGTCGAGTAGATGCCCAGCGCGTTCTGCAGATCGACGGCACGGCTGACCGGCTCGGGAGCCGCCTGGATAAACCCCTTCATCGCGTCGCGGACCCGCGTGAGCGCCTCGTACGCCGGGCGGCGGAACTGCGCGTGCTCGTCGGCGGCGTCCATCACCGGTTGTTGGATCGTGTCGGACATGGCACCTGGACCGAAAAAGCCAACCAAAAACACAACAAGAATGCGAACGGCAGTCAGTATACCGCTCGGAAGAGTATACACTCGAAAATAAAATCCGCACGAAATTAAATTCGTGCGGATACTGGCCGAAACGCTGGTATCGGGTATTCTCGGGACGAGGTGCATTGGCCAGTGCATCCCTTCCGGGGCGGGGGACGACTTCATCAAGAAGGAGCATCCGTACAATGCCCATTTTTTCTCGATCATCATGGACACGGCGGGCGGGCGGAGGGCTGTTTGCGGCCGCGGTGGTGGGGGTGGTCTCTTCGGCGGCGGCGGGTCAATGCACGCCCGAGTGGCTGCAGGGCGGCGGCGTGCCGGGGGTGGGCCGCATGGATATCAACGACAGCAGTGTTTTCACGTCGATGACCTGGGACGCCGACGGCCCGGGCGGTCAGGACCCGGTGCTGGTCGTCGGCGGCAGCTTTGTCATCGCCGGCGACACGGTGGCGAAGAACATCGCCGTCTGGAACGGCTCGTCGTGGTCGGCGCTGGGGGAGGGGCTCTCGACGAACGTGGCGTACGACATCGGCAGCGTGCGTGCGCTGGCGGTGTATGACGGCGAGTTGATCGCCGCAGGCGAGTTCACGTTCTCGGGCTCGACGCCGCTGGGCAACATCGCGCGGTGGACCGGTTCGGCGTGGGCGCCGCTGAGCGCCGGCGCGGTCAAGGACATGAACAACGGGTTGATCTCGGCGCTGGCGGTGTACGACGGGAAGCTGGTCGCCGGCGGCTCGTTCACCCAGGTCGCCAGCGCTTCCGACAACTTCAAACGCATCGCGCAGTGGAACGGCTCGGCGTGGTCGGCCGTCAGCTCGACGGCGGTCAACGGCATCAACAACGGCCAGGTCAACGCCCTTGCGGTCTACAACGGCAAGCTCGTCGCCGGGGGCGACTTCACGCAGGTCGACGCGACCGGCGACAACTACTCATGCATCGCGCAGTGGGACGGCTCGGGGTGGACGGCGGTGGATTCCAACACGTTCGGCCTTGCCGGGCTGGTGCTGAGCCTGGCGGTGTACAACGGCAACCTCGTCGCCGGCGGGCTGTTCTTCCAGTTTGATTTTCTCGGCAACGCCAACATCGGCATCGCGCAGTGGGACGGGACGGCGTGGTCGGGCGTGAGCCCGATCGCGGCGGGCAGCCGCGGCATCGACGACGGCCTGGTCGTCGCGATGACCACGCACGACAACAAGCTCTATATCGGCGGCACTTTCACGCAGATCGACGGCACCAAGGCCTACTCCAACTTCGCGCAGTGGGACGGCTCGGCGTGGACGGCGCAGAGCGAGTATGTCGAAGAAGGCGTCATCCACCTCGGCTCGTACAACGGGCGGCTCATCGCGGGGGGCTCGTTCAGGGATGTTCGGCCGTCGACGCACCGCGTCCAGTCGATCGCGAGCTGGGACGGCGCGGCGTGGCACGGCCTCTTTGATCCGTCGATCACCACCGACGCCGCGGTCAACGCGATGTCGCGCTTCTCCGACGGCCGCGTCGGCGCGGGGGGCGAGTTCACGCTGATCGAGGGGATCTCGACGACGTTCGCCGCGACGGTCGGCGACGAGTTCGCCACGGCCTCGGCGATCGGCACGGGGCTCTTCGAATCGCCGTATGTCGATCCGCCGACCGCGCTGGTCACGGGCGTGCACTCGATCGTGCAGATGCCCGCGGGCGGTCCGCTGGCCGGCACGGTCTTCGCCGGCGGCGGCGAGTTCGCGGCGACCAGCGGCGGGTTCCCGTACCTGATCGCGCAGTCGACGGGCGCGGCGTGGTCGCCGCTCGCCACGCCGCTGGTGACCTTCGAGATCATGCCCAACTCGTTCCTCGGCAGCGTGAACGCGATGCTCGCGCTGCCCAACGGCGACGTGCTCGTCGGCGGGCAGTTCTTCTTCCCCGGCGATCCGAACCAGTGCCAGGTCGCCCGCTGGAACGGCACGGCGTGGACGGCGCTGATGGCCGAGCCGTTGGTGGACGCCGACGTGGTCTACACGATGGCTTACCACAGCGGCACGGGCGAGGTGTACATCGGCGGGAGCTTCGGCGGCATCGGGCTCGTGGCGGGCACCAAGAACGTCGCCCGCTGGGACGGCCTGAGCACCAACGGCGACGGGACGGCGCAGTGGCAGCCGCTGGGCAAGGGCGCCGACGACGCGGTCTACGCGCTGCGGAGCGTGGCAAGCGACACCGTGATGGTGGGGGGCGCGATGTGGCGCGTCGGCAACGCGACGCCGAACGACACGTTTGTCAACAGCATCGCCGCGTGGAACACGACGACGGGCGCATGGTCGGCGCTCAACCTGGGCGTCGCCAACGGCCGCGTCTACGCGATCGAGCCGCTCTCTGGCGGGCGCGTGGCGGTCGGGGGCGAGTTCCTCGAGGTGGGCAACGCGGCGGCCGGCGATCTGGCCGCCAGCAACATCGCGGCGTGGGACACGTCGACGCACCAGTGGTCGGCGCTCGGCGACGGCGTGAGCGGGACGGTGCGCTCGCTCGCGACCACCGCCGACGGCACGCTGCTGGTCGGCGGCGAGTTCGACTCGGCGGGCGGGCTCGTCTCGGCGCGTCTGGCCCGGTGGGGTTGCACGGCGGCCGTCTGTGCCGCAGACTTCAACGGGGTCAACGGCGTGACGGTGCAGGATATCTTCGACTTCCTCACGGCGTGGCTGGCCGGTTCTCCTTTGGCGAACTTCAACGGAATCAACGGCGTGACGGTGCAGGACATCTTCGACTTCCTCACGGCGTGGCTGGCTGGCTGCTAGCTCCTCTTCTCGGAAAGCCGCGGGGCTCAGCCCCGCGGTTTCCATTGGTTCGCACAGGGCATTTCACCGACGGGCTTCGCCCATCGGCTTGCACAGGTTGGAATGGGGCGATTGCCGGAGCATCTCATGTGGACTCGCCGGGCCTTTACATTGATCGAGCTGCTGGTGGTCATCGCGATCGTCGCGCTGCTGATGGCGATCCTGCTGCCGGCGCTGGCCAGCGCCCGGCGCGCGGGCCGTGCCGTCGTCTGCCAGAGCAACATGCGGCAGGAAGTGCTCGCCTACCACCAGTACGCCTTCGATTCCAAGGACGTGCTGGCGTCGCTCAGCAACCCCATCGGCGCCCACGACGCCCACGACACGAGCCTCGCCGCGGAAGCCCGCGACATCCTGATCGGCATAACCGGGCGCAGCAGCGGGCCGAGCGTCGTGCCGGTGTGGAGCAACAGCGACGGCTACACGCTGGTGCTGGAGCAGTTCAGCTATCTCAAGGTGCTGGCGTATATCGGCGGCTCGTTGCCCGCGCCGTCGGTCGTCTGCCCCGAAGACGCGGCCCGCCTGGCGTGGCGCGCCTCGCCGCTGGGCATGAAGTCGAGCGCGTACCAGCCGACGAAGCTCAAGAACCAGTTGAACCTGGAGTGGTGGCCTTACAGCGCTTCGTACCAGACGACGCCGCTGGCGGTGATTGACAACAACGATCCGCGGGCGTCGCACAAGTATTACCAGTACCGCTCGCACGACAGCTACGGGCTGATCGTCAACAAGGACATCCTCTTTTTCTTCCACAAGATGAGCGAGGTCCGCTTCCCGTCGCAGAAGGTGGTGCTGAACGACACGCAGGACCGGCACACCGCGAAGCGCACGACGTTCTTCATGGCGCCCGAAGCGCGTCAGCCGCTGGGCTTTTTCGACGGCTCGGTCTCGGTGCGGGCGACCAAGGACGCCAACCCCGGCGTAGACCCGTCCACGCCGCGTGGCTCCACGCGCCCGTCAAACGGCCGTCCGTCGTACGACCCGGTCCCGTCCAAGTACACCGTCACCTACGACCCGGACGCGGGGTTTGAATCGGTCTTGCCGGCCGGCGCGGAGACGAAGCTCAACCCGCGCTACCGCTGGACCAAAGGCGACCTCGGGGGCGTTGACTTCGGCGGCTCGGCGCTCCCGTGAGCACGGCGCATCGGTGACTGATTGTGCGCAGCGCCGGGCGCTACGGCAGGTCGCGGCCCTTGACGCCGTTGCGCGTCGCCCAGAAATACGCCGGGCCGCCGGTCTGCCAGGAAAAGCCGTGGTTCGAGCCGTATTCCATGCGGCTCATCTCGGCGTCCGTCTGCGTCCAGTTCCCCGAGGGCTTGGCCATCTCCGTCGGGTTCTGCGGCGAGGCGCTCGGCGTCGCACGCGCCACCGCGCCCATGTCGACGACCCGCGCCGAGCCGTCGACGCACGCCGTGTGGACCTTCGCACGCCGGTCGTTGAACATCCGCTCGTCGCGCGCGAGATAGTCCTTGTTCTCAAAGAGCAGGACCTTGCTCACCGGCAGCGTCACCTCGGCGAGCGTGTTCCGCTTGATGAAGTAGTCGTTGGCCGATTTACCCAGCGAGCGCGCGGCGAAGCGGAACCGCGTCGGGTTCTGCCAGAACGTCGGCGGGTACCAGTACGACGACGGCAGCGTGCCGATGTCGTACGCGTCGCGCCCCTGGTTGCCCAGCAGTTGCTTGTAGAGGTTGGCCAGCGTCGCATCGCCCGGAGCGACGAGCGTGCCGCGCAGGCGGCCCTCGCGCTGGTCCATCGCGTCGAGCATGTGCCCGAGCGCGTTGTAGCCGAACGGCTCGGTCGCCGTGGTCGGGTAATAGTCGTCGCCGTAGGGCACGCCGAGCTTGCACATCGACTCGGGCACCCACCACCAGCACCGCGAGTCGTTGCACCCGGGCTCGGGCTTTTCGGAGAAGGGGTTGAGGAACTGGTCCTTGTGGTCGAGGGCGTACGCCGTCACCAGCGTCGAGCACTGGTCGAGGTTGGCGAGGCTGACGACCGACTGCGCGGCACGCTTCGCCGCGGCGAGCGCCGGCAGCAGGATGCTCACCAGCAGCGCGATGATCGAGATCACCACGAGCAGCTCGATGAGCGTGAACGCCCGCAGACCATGCTTGAACGATCGCGTCGGCTCATTCATCATTGCCACGGCCCCGTGAACGCGCCGGGCGCTTTCGCCCGGAGGTCGAAGTACATCCAGATCTGCCGCATCAGCCCGTCATACTGCGAGTGCTGCCCGAAGATGTTGTCGGTGCCGGTCGGCGGCAGCGACTTCGGGTCCAGTCTCTTGAAGCTCACCGAGCCGTCGGCGCGGGCGACGTTGACGCCGCTCCCGTGGCACGTCGCCACGTCCTCGGCCGAGTGGAAGTGATCCGCGTAGAGCGCCCGGTTGCCGACGGCGTGCATCGAGATGCCACGCGGCTGCATCGCCACGCCCCACGAGCTGTTGACGAAGGGCTCCTCCATCTTGTCGAACTCGCCGTCCTCGTCCCAGTCTTTGTCGGCGGCGGCGTCGTACACGCCGTTGCGGTACAGGTCTTCGCCCGCGAAGACCTGGCGTGCGTAGTTGCTGGCGCGGTTGACCCACCCCGTCGGCGTGAGGCTGTAGTTGGGGTGCGTGCGGTCGCCGCGCGAGTCGGCGTAGAGCGGGTTCTCCTGGGCCGGGCACGCGGCGACGCCGGAGAACTGCAGGTTGTTGAAGTACCCGCCGGCGTAGAGGAGCCCGAGCCCGTGCATGCCGCGGGTCGCCGGGCTCTCGTCCTTGTACTCGTTGTCCCAGAAGGTGACCTTGATCCACATGGTCCGCGACGGCGGGAAGGTCGCGTTCCACTCCGACATCGCCACCGAGTCGGCGATCCCCTGCAGGATCTTCCATTTCAACGGCGTGAAGCACTCCTTGTTGTCGGCCGCGTAGCTGTGCTGGGCGACGAGGATCTGGTGCTGGTTCGACTGGCACGCCGCGGTGCGGGCGGCCTTGCGTGCCGCGCTCAGCGCCGGCAGCAGGATGCTCACCAGGAGCGCGATGATCGCGATCACGACGAGCAGCTCGATCAGCGTGAAGGCCCGACGAAGACCCATGAAATGCTCCGAAACTCCAGAATCCTGACGTTGAGTTCTGTGCATACGAATGGAAACCGCGGGGCTGAGCCCCGCGGCTTTCCAAGAAGAGGAATCAACAGCCCGCGAGCCATGCGGTGAGGAAGTCGAAGATATCCTGCACGGTGACGCCGTTGACCTGGTTGAAGTCGGCCGAGCTGTTGCCGGCGAGCCACGCGGTGAGGAAGTCGAAGATGTCCTGCACGGTGACGCCGTTGACCTGGTTGAAGTCGGCCTGGCACGCCGGGGTCACCAGGGCGATGTTGAGCTGGCCGGCCGAGCCGCCCTGCGTGCCGACGCGGACGAGGTACTGCGTGCCGCCGGTGAGGGTGTAGGTGAAGGCGCTCTGGTTCCACCCCCACGAGGCGAAGCGGCACGAGTCGGGGAAGTAAACGTAATCAAGGTTGTCGTTGCAGGCGAGCTGGGCGCCGTTGCAGCTCGAATAGACGGCGAGGTTGGTGTCCTGGTACGCCGTGATGTCCGAGCAGGTGTCGAAGCCGTATTCGCCCGACTGCGCGGGCGTGAAGGCGAACCACACGTCGGCGAAGGAGGGGCTGGTGAAGGAGCAGGCGGCGTCGGCGATGCCGGTCGAGTTGGTCGCCGTCGACGTGTTGAACGAGTTGCCGCCCAGCACGGCGGTCGCGGGGGTCGCGCAGTTGTCGTTGGGCGCGGCCGCGCCTTCCTCGATCACCAGCGTGCCGGCCCGGTAAAAGTCGTTGTTGCCGGCGTCGGTGTAGTTGAAGATCCGCAGGTAGACGGGGACGTTCTGCGTGACGCCGGCGACCTTGAAGGGCGAGTCGGCGTAGTTGAACCAGCCGCAGGTGATCGGCGTCGTGCCGGCGGCGTCGGCGAAGACGTCGACGACCGTCGTGCGGTTGGCCTCGGTCGAGGCGCGGTAGCGGATGAGCCCCGTCTGCGTCGGCGTGTACTTGAACCATACGGCCGTCTGGGCCGTGCCGTAGGGGCTGCACGTCGGCTTGGGATCGTCGGTGATGACGCCCGCGTTGTTGAAGTCGTAGGAGCCCGGCCCGGTGATCGGCGTCGCTGTGGCGGCGCTGGTGTTCGTCGGGATGTCGCCGGCGGCGTACTCGTCGATCGCGAACTGCAGCGAAAAGCCGCAGCACGGCGAGCCGGGCGCGGTCTCCGTGCCGCGCGAGAGCCGGACGAGGTACTCGCCGCCGTTCACCACCGGGAAGCCGGCCCAGTATCGACCGCCGCCGGGCCGTGAGGCGCACAGGACCTCGTTGCCGTCGCACGCGTCGAAGACCGTGATGGTGCTGTCGAAGTTGGTGTTCTGCACGCTGGTGCCGACGGTGATGACCGCGTTGCCGTTGGTCGACGCGAAGTAGCGGTACCACACGTCGCGCTGCGGCGTGGCGGGCGTGCACGAGCCCGCCGGGCCGTCCTGGCCCGCGGCCGTGTCGTCCCACGTATAGATGCCCGCGCCCACGTCGAGCGCCCCGTCGCACGTGTCGTTGTCGGGGGCGGCGGCCTCGGTGATGGTGAACGAGCCCGCGCCGACGTACCCGAAGCTCGTGTAGCCGCCCAGGCGGATCAGATACGTCTGCCCGGCCGCGGTTGAGAAGTTGAACCCTTCGCTGTACGGCCCCGCGTCGGGCGAGCAGACCAGTTCGTCGCCGCCGGTGCAGGCGGTGGTCACCAGCAAATGGGCGGCCTGGAGTTCCGGCGAGACGGTCACGACGATGTTGGCCTGGCCGGGCGTGCTGGGCGTGTAGGCGAACCACACGTCGTCGCTGGGGTAGAACGCGCCGGTGCCGTCGTCGATGCCGCAGGAGGGGAAGCCGTCCTGCGTCGCGCCGGTGGTGTTGAACGGGTACGTGCCCGGCCCGGTGATCGGCTCGGCGCTGCCGCACGAATCGCTGCCGACGCCGGCGAGCGCGGCGCCCCCGGCGGCCGCCACCAGCGACCCGGCGAGCATGAGCTTCCACGTCTTCATCTTCATCCTGCGTCTCCTTCTAGGTATGACCTCTGAACACCGTCCGAGCCAGCCCGAACACGGCCGGAGGCCGATTTCGTCCCCGATCCCGCCCCCGAGAACGCCCAGGGCGCCGGGGTTCCGGCCCAAGAGGGCAGCGGGTGCGTGCGGCCGCCCCGGGCCCGGACGAGCCCGCCCCATTCCGCCCGACGTTGTCACAGCAGCAAGAACCCCGAGAGAACCAGACCGGTTGACGATACCCCATCAATCGACGGCGTGCAACGGTTTTTGTGACATCTCATCAAAGTTTTTTAAAACTCTCGTGATACAAACAGTTTTGGTTGTACACTCTTCTCATGATCGTGTTGCACGAGTTCTCCCTGGAGGTCGATACACTGAGGCCGATCATGCCTCCGTCGCCGCGGCCATCCTCACAAACCGGGTCAAAGGCCGTTCAAGATCGGCCCGCGGGGGATCTCCTGGGCGGGGAGTGCGGCACGGTGCTCAAGGCGCTGCAGCAGCGCGTGCTGGCCGTCATCGAGGCGGTCCCCGAGCCGATCCGCAAGAGCGCCGACCTGCAGCACGCCCTCCGCCTCGACAAGGCGCTGGCGTGGAACGTCTACAACCTCGCGACCGCGGTCGACCCGCTCGGCTCGGCGCCGTTCATCCCGGGCGAGGGGCGGATGAAGAAGTTCCTGCTCGCCGCGGGGAAACGCGGCGTGCCGCCCGAGCTCACGTCGGGCGTCATGCGCGCCTTCGCGGACTTTGAGCACTTCGTCGAGACCGCGGCGGCCGACCGGGCGTCGTTTGTCTCGATGGTGCGTGACATCCACGGCGCGGAGGCGGGCAAGGACGATCTCAAGCACAAGCGGGCCGCCTTCCGCGCCAACCGGCACATCTACGGCGTCCACGCCGCCGCGACCGTGCAGCCGATCTTCATCCACCCCTCGCGCGTCGACCCTGATCGTCAGGACATGGTCGCGGTCATCGGGCACGTCGATATCCAGCAGAGCCGGGCCAACACCAACCTGCTCAACGAGATCCTCGTCAGCCACGGCATGGCGAAGGGCGCCGGCGCGTACTTCTATCGGCCGCTCCCGCCGCAGGAGGCGACGGCGGGCGAGGTGCGCGGCGAGGACTACCTGCTTAAGGAGTTCTGCACCGAGCCGCTGCCTGAGTTCCGGACGCTGGCGGACAACAACCGGATGCTGACGCAGGCGCGCAGCCGCGTGATGGGGAGCAAGGGGAGCTCGACGTACTTTTTCGCGCACTACAGCGAGAACCCGCCGACGGCCAACCCGGACCCGGAGCAGAGCTTCATCGACACGATCATCTCGGTGCCGACGGAGGTGTTTGTGCGTGACATCTGGCTGCACAAGAGCTACTGGCCGCGTGTCCGCCCGGCGGTGCACGTGTACGGGCGGCGGACGCTCCAGCTCTCGCTCTTTTCGGATATGTCGGACGACGAGCTGGCGACGGAGGAGCGGCTGACCGAGCTGGGCGGCGGGCCGGGCGGGGTCAACAAGGCGTTCCTGCCGGAGATGCCGCGGTACGTCGAGCTGGTCAGACACGTCGCCGACCGCGTGGGGTGGGATATCAACGAGTTCCAGGCGATCCGCTGCCGGGTGGAGTACCCGGTGATGCTCTCGCGGATCCGCGTATTCCTGAACGGGTTGTGAGCGCCGACGGGCGGCCGGCGAATAGGGGGGGCGGTCGTGCAGCGCGCGGATGAACGACGTGTGCGCACGAGGCGGCCGCGTTACCGCGGTTGGCCACGCGCGGGGTCGATCTCCTCGGCCGCCACGAAGGTCGGGTCGACCGACAGGCTCACCATTGTTTTGAGAATGGGGTAGGGCATCCGGTTGCGGTAGACGTCGAACTTCTGGCCGTACTGGTCGAAGCGTTTCAACACGGCGCGGATCATCTCGGAATAGCGCGGCACGCCCTTGGCCGGGGGCACGTCCTCCAACTGCCCGAGATACACGGGGGAAAGTTCGATCGGCATCCTGTCCTCGGGCGACCTCGCGAGGAGGCCGTCCGTATTGGCGTTCCGCCCGAAGACGGCCGCGGACACATTCCGGCGATGGTTGGAAGCGGGGAGGAGGATGTCCTGGTGCAGCATCGCCGAGACCGACGAGATGTTGATGTTCAGATTGGTTGTGCCGTCGGAGGACTCATTGGGGGTGTACACGGACCACTGCGCGTTCGACGTGAGGAGCTGAAAATAGTTGATCGCCGATTTTCGGCCCAGCTCGGGGAGCATGATGCGGATCTTGGTGTCTTCCTCGTTGTTCTGGGCGATCTGCATGTTCAGCTCGGGCGAGCAGTAGTCGGTGAGGAAGCCGTGGCTGATGTCGATCACTTCTTTTTTGGGGATGTAGCCCCGGTGGTCGACGCGGGCGTGGATCGTGAAATCCTTGCGGCCCGGGCGGAGCTGGTGGTACCCGACGCTGCCCATGACGGTGATCGTGCGGTAGATCGACGTGTCGGTGGGGGGCAGCACGATGAAGCAGCCGAGGATCGCGTCGGCCTGGTGCCCCCAGGCGAGCAGGTTGTGCTGGAACATGCTCTTGCGGAACTTCTCGTCGAGGAGCGTGCGTTGTTTTTTCTTGGGGCGTAAGGACTCCAGCATCATCGTGAGCGCTTCGGCGTTGCCGCTGTGCTCGTGCAGGAGGCTGGTGTACTTGTCCATCGCGGTGCGCACGCCGTCGGTCACTTCGTGGGGGACGCCTTTCCGGGCGGCCGCCTCGAGCAGCGTGTTGAGGAGCGCCGGCGTGAGGATGTACTCCGCGATGTCGAACGGGTCGTCCGCCGTGCCGATCTTGAACGTCCGCCACGCCAGGGTCGGGTAGATGCCGAGGGCGTTCTGGAGGTCTACCGCGCGGTTGACGGGCGCGGGCAGGGCGGCGATGAGCGCCTTCATCGAATCACGAACGCGGGTCAGGACCTGCTCCGCGGGCTGGTGGAGCTTCGGCCGTGCGCCGTCGAGGAGGGTCATGTTGGGCGTGATCGTCGTCATGGGTCTGCCGCGGCTTCTCTCTCCACGCTTATCAATCGCAATAACCAATCAAAATGCAAACATATAGAGCCAATGAGTATACCACGTACTCATTGTGCCATCCAAATGGTGAATTGCACAGAAAATGAAATGCATGGAAAATTAAATTTACATACAGGTTTGCAAGTGGCCGACTTTCGGGTACTTTGAAGGGAGCACTTTGCTCCGGCAGTTCTGCTCTGGGGCAAAACCCTTTTTAGAGGAAGGAGTATCCGTACAATGTCCGGACGTATATGCACTTTAACTATAAAGAGCCGCATGGCGTTCCTTGCGGGCGTCGGCATGGCCGTTGCCTTGGCCGCCACGGCGAGCGGGGGGCAATGCGAGATGGGCTGGCTGCCGGGCGGCGGGCTGCCGGGCATCGGCGGCTCGACCAACGCGAATAATGACGGCAACGTCCGTGCCGCGACCTTGTGGGACGCCGACGGCCCGGGCGGGCAGGACCCCGTCCTGGTCGTGGGCGGCGACTTCGGTGTCGCCGGCGATATCCCGGTCGCGAACATCGCCGTGTGGAACGGCACGTCGTGGTCGGCGCTCGGCGACGGGCTGGGGCCGGGTGTGCTCGACTTCGTCTCGTCGTTGAGGGTGTACGACGGCGATCTGATTGCGGCCGGCAAGTTTGCGTCGGCGGTTGGCGGGGCGGCGCTCGGAAATGTCGCCCGCTGGAACGGCTCGGCGTGGGAGCCGCTGAGCGCCGGCGCCGTGAACGACATGAACAACGGCGAGATCGACGCGCTGGCGGTCTACGACGGCAAGCTCGTCGCGGCCGGCACGTTCACGCAGGTCGGTGCGACAACGGACAACATCCGCCGCATCGCGGCGTGGAACGGCTCGGCGTGGTCGCCGCTCAGCTCGACGGCGACCAACGGCATCAACGACGGGCAGGTCAATGCGCTCGCCGTCTACGACAACAAGCTGATCGCCGCCGGCACGTTCACGAAGGTGGACAGCGCGACGGCGAACTTCCTGCGCATCGCCCAGTGGAACGGTTCGGCGTGGTCGGCGGTCAGCGGCACCGCCGTCAACGGCATTAACGACGGCATCGTCTACGCCCTCACCGTCTACGACAACAAGCTCGTCGCGGGCGGCACGTTCACGAAAGTCGACAGCACGACCGCGAACTTCAAGCGCATCGCCGCGTGGAACGGCTCGGCGTGGTCGGCCGTCAGCGGCACGTCGGTCAACGGGATCAACGACGGGCAGGTCAACGCCCTCGGGGTCTACGGCGGCAACCTGATCGCCGGCGGCAGCTTCACGCAGGTCGACAGCACGACGGCCAACTTCCCCCGTATCGCGAGCTGGAACGGCGCCGCGTGGTCGCCGCTGAGCACCGCCGCCGACTCCAACATCCGCATGCTCATCGCCTACGGCGGCGAACTGGTCGCCGGTGGCAGCTTCGATGAGATCCGTCCCGCCGACAGCAAGCTCTTCTCCATCGCGGGCTGGGACGGCGCGACGTGGAACGGGCTCTACAGCGGCTTCGCGACCGACGGCGAGGTGCAGGCCCTGAGCCGCCTCGAGAACGGCGACGTCGCCGTGGGCGGTGCGTTCTCGCAGATCGAGGGCGTGAGCTCGAAGTTCGTCGCGTCGCTCAACGGGACGGTTGGGGCGGGCTCGCCGCTCGCCGGCGGGTTATTCCTCTCGCCGCTGACGCCGTCGAACCTGTCGCTCGGCGTGACGACGGTCATGCAGGTGCCGCTGAGCGCTAGCGGCCCGCTCGCCGGGCGTATCTTCGCCGGCGGCTACGAGATCGCGGCGACCCAGGGCGGCTCGCCGGTCCTCTTCGCGCAATCCGACGGGGCCGTCTGGTCGAACCTTTCCACGTCTCCGGTCGCCGCGGAACTGGCCCCCGGCACGGGTTTCTTCTTCGGCATCGTCGATGATGTGGTGGTCATGCCCAACGGCAACATCGTCATCGGCGGCGGCTTCTACTTCCCGGGCAACTCGGCCGTATGCCTGGTGGCGATGTGGGACGGCACCACGTGGACGCGCCTCGCCGACGGCGTCTTCCAGGAAGGCGTTTCCGCGCTGGCGGTGCTGCCCAACGGCGACCTGGTCGCCGCCGGACGTTTCACTTCCCTCGGGGGTACATCCAACGCGGATTACGTCGCCCGCTGGGACGGCACGTTCGACAACGGCTTTGCCGTGTGGCACGCGATGGGCAAGGGCGTGAACGACGAGGTCGGCAACGTGGTGCACATCGTCTACGACCTTACCGTGCTGCCCAACGGCAAGCTGATGATGGGCGGCGCCTTCGAAGAAGTGTGGAACACCTCGGAGAGCATCTCCGCCAAGGGCGTGGCGATCTGGGACCCGGCGACCT
Organism: uncultured Phycisphaeraceae bacterium; assembly: GCA_964652945.1. Taxonomy (GTDB): domain Bacteria; phylum Planctomycetota; class Phycisphaerae; order Phycisphaerales; family UBA1924; genus CAZZDW01. Next base: position 15,086 of record CAZZDW010000016.1, on the reverse strand, counting down.
CGACTTGGTCGTCGGCGGGCAAGGGCCTCTCCCGGTTCGGCGCTGACACCGCGGGGTGGGGCTACGCCTTCGCGACGATGCCCGACGGCACCCTCGCGGTCGGCGGCAACTTTGAAGCGGTCGGGAACGCCGCGATCGCCGACACACCGTCCAACGGCGTGGCGTTCTGGAACCCCACGACCGAGACATGGTCGGCACTGGGCGATGGCGAGGGCCTCGCCAGCGGCAGCACCCTGCACCGCACCGTCTACGCCTTGGCGACCACGGCCGACGGCACGCTCGTCGTCGGCGGCCAGTTCAAATACGCCGGCGGGCAGCTCTCCCCCTACATCGCCCGCTGGGGCTGCGTCGGCACCGTCTGCGAGGCCGACTTCAACGGCGTCAACGGCGTGACCGTCCAGGACATCTTCGACTTCCTCACCGCCTGGCTCGCCGGGAACAGCTCGGCGGACTTCAACCACGTCAACGGCGTGACCGTGCAAGACATCTTCGACTTCCTTACCGCCTGGCTCGCGGGCTGCTGATTCCTCTTCTTGGAAAGCCGCGGGGCTCAGCCCCGCGGTTTCTATTGGTTAGCGTAGCGTTACCACCGAGGGGCTTCGCCCCTCGGCTTTCAAAGTCCGGTTTCAAATACTGTTGGAGTATTTCATGGATATCCGCCGAGCCTTCACGCTGATCGAGTTGCTGGTGGTGATCGCGATCATCGCGCTCCTGGTCGCGATCCTGCTGCCGGCGCTGGGCAAGGCCCGGCGCGCGGCGAGGGCCGCCGTCTGCCAGAGCAATATGCGGCAGCTCATGACGGCGTACTACGGCTACGCCACCGACCACAAGGACATCCTCGCGTCGTTCAGCCGTGCGCCGGCGAGTGTGCACGACGACAGCGGCGACAGTTATGCCGCGGAGGCGCAGGATTTCATCACGCAGGCGACCGGGCGCGACACTGACCCGGACGGCATTCCCAAGTGGAAGAACAACGGCAAGCACACGCTCGTCTTCGAGCAGTTCAGCTACCTGGTGGTGCTGCCGTACATGGGCGGAGCGCTGCCGGCCCCCGCGGTCGTGTGCCCGGAAGACGCCGCCCGGCTCTCGTGGCGGTCGCTCCCGACGAACATGAGCGCCAGCGCCTACCAGCCGGCGGAGGACCGGAACAGGAACAATCTGAACTGGTGGCCGTACAGCGCTTCGTATCAGACCACGCCGCTGGCGGTGATCGACGACGACCGCCCGACAACCAAGCACAAGTACAGCCAGTTCAAATCGCAGGACATGTACAGCATCGGGATCACCAAGTATTACACGCCGTATTTCCGCAAGCTGAGCGAGGTCTCGTACCCGTCGCTCAAGGTGGCGCTCAACGACACGGAAGACCGGCACACGGGGCGGCGGAGCCTGTTCTTTATGTATCCCAACGCCAAGCAGCCGCTGGCGTTCTTTGACAGTTCGGTCTCGCTGCGGCGGACCGGCGACGCCAACTACGGCGTCGATCCCTCGACCGCCCGCGGCGGCACGCGCGGCGGAACACGCGGCGACACCCCGGCGACCACGACGCCGCCCGGCAGCGACTACACCATCACGTACAACCCCGACACCGGGTTTGAGTCGCCGGTGGGAGAAACCTCGCGGCTCAATCCGCGCTACCGCTGGACACACGAGGGCCTGGGCGGCGTCGACTTCGGCGGCAGCACGGCCGGCAGCGGCGAGTGAGCAGCCGGTCGCGGCGCGGCGGAACCCGAGTGCTCAAGCTCGCTCAGGACGGCTCGACGGGAAGCTCGTATGAGGCGAAGACCGTGGAGAGCGTGATCGGGTATTCGACGCGGTAGCGGTAGACGTCGAAGGTGTCGATGTCCCAGCCGGCCTGCTCGAACGTCCACTCGACCATCGAGCGGTACCGCGGCACCTCGGCAAAGCCGAGCACCTCCGCCCCGCGTCCGAGACAGGCGACCTGCCGGTCGTCCTCGAGCCTGCCGCTGGCTTCGACATCCTGGGGCCCTGAGGCGGGGCCGAGGCGCGCGGTGGTCATGCATCCGTCGAGGGCGATGCGGTCGTAGGTGCCGCGTTCGATGAGCAGGTCGATGACGGCGACCTGGCAGGGCTTGTTGACGATCGTGCCGCAGATGTTCCACGCGTCGTTGTCGACGCGGTAGCGCCACGGCGTGTTCTCGATCATCATCCCCAGCGCGATGTCGACGGCGGCCTTGCTGCCGACGCGGTCGTGCGTCAGCTCGACCATATAGCGTCCGTCGGCGAGCTTGGTCGAAATAAGCTCGGGCGTGGGGACCGAGCAGAAGTTGGTGAGCAGCCCGAGGCCGTCGTCGTGCCTGCTGGGCTGGCCGATGGGCCTGCGTCGCGAGCGGATCTCGCCGCCGGGCGTGCGCGCGGGCTTGCCGTCGGAGTCCGTGAGATCGTCGAAGGGGTGGATCCACTTGGCAAAGAGGGGGACGGACGTGCGGCGGAGGCGGCGGAGGCCGAACTCGCCGCCGAGCGCGAGCTTGTCGAGCCGCCGCGGGTCGCCGGGGGAGGGGCGGATCGCGGTGCAGATGACCATCGTGTCGACCGCGACGCCGAAGATGTGGCTGGTGGCCTTGAAGGCCGCCTTGCGTTCGCGCTGGTTGACGCGCTCCTGCGGCGAGCTGGACCAGGTACTCACCATCGACTCGAACGTCTTGCGGTCCCCCGCGTGCTCGCGGATGAGCACGCGGAGCTGCTCGCTGCAGCGCTCGGCCGTGCGGACCGTGGCCTCCGGCGCGCCGTGCGCCTGCACGGCCTTGAGGAACGACTCGGTGTTGGCCGGGCCCAGCACGTACGGGGCGGCCGAGAGCGCGTCGGGGGCCGTCACCACCCGGTGAACCTTCCAGCAGATCTTCATGTCCAGCTTGGTCGCGCGCTGCAGGTCGGCGCCCGACTCGATGGGCCCCGGCAGGGCGCGGAGCAGCTCCGCGTACGCACCCTGCAGCCGCACGAGCAGCTTGGCGACTTCCTGCTCAAACTCCGGGGGGCGCTTGGCGAGTGCGTGGGCTTTGGAACGGGGCATCGCGGACACAGGATAGGGTGAGCCCGACGACGCCGCGGCCGTCGCGACGGCGTTCACCTCCGACTGCCATGGGTTCAGCGAGAGCGACATAGCGGGGCCTTGCACCACCCAAGCCTACCCTGTTTTCACGAAAAAACGACCTTGGACTCGAAATTTTCATGAAAATATTGGCACGGGGCCAATCCTGGGGTATACCTGAGAACGCAAGGGCTCGCCGTCGGGCCGTTTTCTGTCCTGTTGTCCGCGTTCATTGTTCTTATCAACCCCATCGAGGTGTCCCGATGATCCATCGATCCCGTCGTACGCCGGTCTGTTCGTCCGCAGCGGTGCTGGTCGCCGCCGCGGTGGGGGGCGTGTTCTGTCATTCGGCGGCGGCCCAGCCGGCCAACGACACGTGCGCCTCGGCCGCGAGCCTGTCGCTGGACACGCCGGTCAACGGCACGCTGGTCGGCGCGACGACGTCGACCTCGGCGTACTGCGCCTTTGAGACCGTCGATACTGCCGACGCCTGGTACGCGTTCATCGTCACACGGCCGGAGCTGTACCGATTCACCGTGACGCCGGTCGGCAGCGCCGAGTTGAACGTCTCGGTGTACAGCGTGTGCGACGCGTTCTTCGCGGATATCGGCTGTGCCGCGGGCACGACCGCGGGCGCCGAGCTCGACGCGTACATCTTCGACGCGGGTACGTATTACGTCCGCGTCGGGTCGCCGAGCCAGGCGCCGTTCACGATCACCGCGACGATGCCGATGCCGCTGATGAACGACGAGTGCGAGAACGCGACGACGCTGGACCTGGGCCTGCCGGTCACGGGGACGACGATCTTTGCGACGACGACGCTCGAGCTCGACGACGCCGGTCTGTGCGGCGCGCTGCCGCCGTTTACGAGCGGCAAGGACGTGTTCTTCCGGTTCACGCCCCCCTCGACGGGGTTCTACGACTTCGGCACGTGCGGGTCGACGATCAACCAGACGGTGCTCTCCGTTCACGCCGGGTGCCCGGTCACCGCGGCCAACGCCATCGCCTGCAACCAGAAGGGCTCGCTTACCACCTGCACCGGCAGCAGCAGCCACTCGTATCTTGCGGGCGTCCACCTGAACGCCGGCGTGGAATATTTCATCCGCCTCGCGGGGGCCGGCGGCGGCTTCCGCGGCAGCGGCGACTTTGAGAGCGGCGATTACACGCTCTACGCCCTCGAAGGCGTGGAGGTCTTGCCCCCCGCCAACGACGAGTGCCAGAACGCCACGCCGCTCACCGCCGGCACGACGATCGCGGGGAGCACGATTTACGCGACCGGCGAGCCGTCGTCCTGCGGCACGGCGGACGCGTGGGACGTGTGGTACGCCTTCACCGCGCCGGCGTCATCGCCGATGCTGTACCGGTTCACGATCCCGCCGCAGGCCTTCAACGACTCCGGCGCGGTCATCTCGGCGTACACGTCGTGCGGCGGCGGCCTGATCTCGTGCGCCAAGATCGCCGCCTTCGCTTCCGAGAGCAAGTCGCTCGCCGTCGTGCTCGACCCGGGCCAGTCGATCCGCCTGCGCATCGCCGGCGAGAACGGCACGCAGGACGAGTTCACCGTGCAGACCGAGACGGTCGGCGTCGCGCCGCCCAACTGGAAGTGCGCAACCGCCCACCCGCTCTCGGCCAACACGCAAGTCACGGTGAACACCACCAACGCGCCCAACACGCTCGACGGCAGTTGCTCCGACTTCTCGGCCGACCCGTTCGCGCTGTGGTACAGCTTCACCGCGCCGCAGGCCGGGTACTACCGCTTCTTCACCGACGGCTTTCCGCCGCCGGACCTCTTCAACTTCAGGCACACGACGCTGGCGGTCTACTCGTCGTGCGGCGGGACGCGGCTCTTGTGCGCCACGCAGGGCGACCCGCTGGCGACCAACTCCGTCGCCGCCGCCGGCACGCTGCAGCTCGCGGCCAACCAGACGGTCAAGGTGCGCACGGCCTTCGGCTTGTCCAACCGCGGCGAGTTCACGCTCGAGGCCGCGGGCCCGCTGCCGCCGCCCGCGCCGGTCGTCAATGACGTGTGCGGCTCGGCCAAGCTCATCTCCTCGTTCCCGTTCAACGAAACCACCGACATGGCGCTGGCGACCGACGACGCCGCGGCGCTTGCCGCGTGCCCCTCGGCGTCGCGCAGCCTCGGCGTGTGGTACCGCCTCACGCCGCCGGTGAGCGGGACGCTGGTCGTCTCGGTCTCCGCCCCCGGCAGCCCCTTCGGCTCCAGCACGCTCTTCACCGGGTCGTGCGGCTCGCTCACCGCCGTCGCGTGCCCCGAGTTCTTCGGCGGCGCCCGCCACCTCATCCCCGTCACCGCCGGCACCGAGTATTACCTGCTGACCACGACCGACAGCAGCTTTGCCGGGGTCTACGGCATGAGCCTGAGCGTGCAGGTCGACCTTGCGCAGCCGCCGTCCAACGAGGCGTGTGCATCGGCCCAGCCGATCACCGCCAACCCGACGCAGGTCGAGTTCAACAATACCCTCGCGACCGACCACGGCGCTCTGCCGAGCTGCCTACAGACCGCGATCTTCTCGGAGACTTTCCCCAGCGACGTCTGGTTCGAGTTCCAGACCCAGACCGCCGGCGTGCTCACGCTGCACGGGCAGGCGTCGGACCTCTTCGGCGGCGGGCTCCTGCCGGGCGCGGGCGTCTACACCGGCTCCTGCGGCTCGCTGAGCGAGATCGCCTGCGGCAGCCCGATCGACGAGAACAACCCGTCGCTGGGCAACAACTTCTTCGACATCAGCACGCCGCTGCTCGCCAACACCCGCTACTTCATCGCCGTCGGGACGGTCTCGGCCTCGGGCGGCCGGATGACGCTCGATTTCTCCTACACCGGCACGATCGCCGCGGGCTGCGGGGCCGACTTCAACCACGTCAACGGCGTGACCGTGCAGGACATCTTCGACTTTCTCACCGCCTGGCTCGCGGGCAACGCTTCGGCCGACTTCAACCACGTCAACGGCGTCACCGTGCAGGATATCTTCGACTTCCTCACCGCCTGGCTCGCGGGCTGCTGAACACGAAAGGCATCAAGGCATGAGACATCGAGGCATGAGGCATCAAGACACGAGGTTTCAGGGCACGAGGTTTCGGGGCGTGGGGCATCGTTCAGCCTTCTCGCTGATCGAGCTGCTGATCGTCATCGCCATCATCGCGCTGCTGATCGCGATCCTCCTCCCCGCGATCGGCGCGGCACGGCGTGCCGCCCGCCACAGCGTCTGCCAGAGCAACCTCCACCAACGCGGCGTCGCGCTCCACAGCTACGCCAGCGACTACAAGGAATACATCGCGACCTTCATGGGCGACGCCGGCGCCGGCCCCGCCCACCCCGGCGCCCCGGACTCGCACTTCCCGCTGATGTACCACTGCATATGGCAGGCCTACCAGTTCATCGCCGACCGCGAGGACGACCACGGCGTGATCGCCATGCCCGTCTACGAGTCGATCGCCACGCTCAACCAGCCGTCGCTGCTCGAGCAGCACAGCCACCTCGTGCTCGTCGATTACCTCGGCGGCAAGACCATCATGCCCACCGCCGTCTGCCCCGAAGACCGCGTGCGCCAGCTCTGGCAGTCAAACCCGCAGAACGCCTCCGTCTCGCTCGGCTGGAAGCGCGAGAACAACAAGCGCAACCAGAAGTGGCTGCCGTTCAGCTCGTCCTACCAGCTCCTCCCGGCGGCCCACGTCAGCGACGCGCCGAGCCCGACCATCCAGGGCACCGCCTACTCGCAGGGCCAGTACCACGACCTGTTCAACTACAGCAAGAGCGAGCGCTTCGCCAACCGCAAGTTCTCGGAGATCTCGGTCCCCGCGGGGAAGGTCGCCGTCGCCGACAGCCAGCAGCGCCACTTCGGCAAGCGGGACCTGTACTTCGCCTTTTTGCAGGCGCGCCAGCCGCTGCTCTTCTGGGACAGTTCCGTGCGCACGCTGGCGACCAAGGACAGCAACCCCGGCTGGGACCGCCAGACCGGCAAGAAGCTCTCACGGCCCGTCTTTTACAACCCCGAGCCGGCGTACGAGTCCGCGGCTCCCGCCGGGCAGAGCACGCAGCTCAAGGCGATGTACTACCGCTGGACGACCGACGGGCTCGCCGGGGTCGACTACGGCGGGGCGGACCGGCTCGACACCGGGCCGTAACGTAAGCAGCCGTCGTCAGCCCGATGTGGTTGACGCGCCGTGGTCGATCTCGGCCGCCGCGGTGTAGTCCATGACGATCACCGCCGCGGACCCCCACACGGGGTAGGTCTGTTCGAGCCGATAGCCCACGTAGTCGCCCCAGGTATAGCCGAGCAGGTCGAAGGCGCGCCGCGTCGCTTCGCCGTGTCGCGACCAGCCGGCGACGGGGCGGAACGACTCCGGCGTGAGCACCTGGAGGCTCGCCGGGCCGGGCAGGCGGTGGTACCACGGCAGACCCTCGCCGTTGCGCAGCGGCTCGCCGATCCACCCAAAGCCGGCGCTGGGGATCCCGCCGGAGGGCTTGAAAACGCCGGCGCAGAGGTGGGCCGGTTCTTACCGGCCCACCTCTGCATGTGTGCGTGAGGACAACCTTGCGCACGCGCCGGCGTAGCGGCCGCGCGGCGCTGCGGTCTTGACGGATCAGGTTCCGGCCGGCGGATCGGGGATGGGGAAGGCGATGGTGTACTGCGCGTTGTACATGGGGTATTGCACGTCGAGCCGGTAGCCGCGGAACTGCGAGAGGTCCCACTGCATGGTGTTGAAGAGGTGCTCGAGCATCTCGGTGTACCGCGGCACGTGGTGCAGCCTGGCCCCGCCCAGGCCCGGCGGGAGGGCGCGGATCGATTCCTGCATGTCCAGGCGGTCGTGCTCGCGGAGCGGGTCGTCGATCGTGCTGCTCCAGCCGCGCGTCCCGGCCTCGAAGATGTGCAGCGTGGGCATCTCCGGGCAGAGGTCTTTGTGGAAGAAGACGTCGCAGGTGAGCTGCTTCATCGGCGTGGCGACGACGTAGACCGGGCCGCGCTGGCGGGGAAGGCCCTGCCACGTACGGTACCGCGGCCAGAGGTCCATCTGCCGGTCGGCGGTCACCAGGTCGATCGCCGAGCGCATCCCCACGTCCTGCGCGTTGACGAAGTAGTAGAGCATGTTGTTGATGCGCTGCGTCTGGAAGGGCGGCAGGGGTGAGGTCGAGAACTCGGGGAGGAGCGTGCCCAGCGGCTCGTCGCAGGGCCGGCCGTCGAGCGTCAGCGTCGGGATCTGCGAGCTCATCATGTCGCCGATGCCGATGAGGATGCGCCCGCTGGGCTTGAACCGGCGGAGGCCGAACTCGCCGTTGATCCCCGCGCGGTCGATGCGCTGCCCGTCGGCGGAGACGTTGAAGGCCATGGCGGCGACGGCGGCCTCCATCGCCACGCCCTTGATCTGGCTCGCGCCGCGGAAGACCGCCTGCTTGCTGGCCAGCTCCTGCTTCGGGCGCTCCTCGGGGATGAACGCGCTGAGCAGGGCCTCCCATTCCTCGCGGCCGCCCGCGTCGGTCTCGACCAGCTGCTCGACGGCTTCGAAGGCTTCGGTCACGTGGTCGATCACCGCGGCGGGGACGTCGCGTTCCGCGGCCGCGGCCAGTAGCTTTTTCATCGCCCCTTTGCCCGGCACGTGCATGCCGTTGGCCAGCGGGTTCTGCGTCGTCGACAGCCGGTAGATCTGCCACCCCAGCAGGTAGTTGACGCCGAAGACCCGCTCGACGTCCGACGCCTTGCGGACCTCGGCCGGGCCGGAGGCGAGGAGGTTGGTCAGCGACTGCTGAAGCTCGGCCAGGGCCCGGGTGGCGGCCTGCTTAAAGCTCGATTCGGGAACGCCCGACTCGCTGGGGAGCGAGGCGTTCCGGGGGTCGGGGAGTTCGTCGCGGAAAGACCCCGGCCGAGAGACGGATGGCTGATCGGTGCTCACAAACATCATGATACAAGCCTTCGAGCAAGCCTAAATGGAGGAAAATCCGAACAAAGATCGTCCACTCGGCCCATAGACAAAGTGTATCCGAGTTTTGTAATTCTACAACTAAAACTATATTGTATCAAAAAAAATACTTCTACGACTTGCGGCCGCGCTGACTGGAAGTATGGTTGTGGGGGAGGAATGGGGGATAAGGCCCGGGTCCGGGCGTTCTTGTGGATTGCGACTGGTGTTGGGGGGGAGAGAAACGGAGCCGTCGTTATGGAGTATCACGCGCCTCGCAGGCCTGTTGTTGCCGCGTTCGCCCTCGCCGCGGGGCTCACGGCCTTGTCTGTTCACGCCCAATGCCCGCAGTGGCTTCCGGGCTCCGGGGTGCCGGGGATTTACGGAACGGTGAACGCCGCGGTGGAATGGGACGCGGACGGCCCCGGGGGCAACGACCCCGTGCTGGTGGTCGGCGGCACGTTCACGCTGGCCGATTCCACCTTCGTCAGCAATATCGCGGTGTGGAACGGCGCGTCGTGGTCGGCGCTGGGGAGCGGGTTCAACGACACGGTGAACGCGCTGGCGGTCTACAACGGCGACCTCATCGCCGGCGGATCGTTCAGCGCCTCGGGAGCGACCACGCTCGGGCGCATCGCGCGATGGAACGGGTCGAGCTGGGTGCGGCTCAACAGCGGCACCGACGTCGACCTCGGCGGCTCGCCGAGCGCGCCGATCGTCTTTGCGCTCGTCTCGACGCCCACCGGCGATCTCATCGCCGGCGGTTCGTTCACCATCGCCGGCACCAACACCACCGGCAGCATTACCGTCAACCGCATCGCGCGGTGGAACGGCACGCAGTGGGGGGAGATCAACCCCAGCGCCACCGGCGTGGGCGCTTCCAACAACGTCAACGCGCTGGCCCTCGCCTCCAACGGCGACCTGCTCGTCGGCGGCGCGTTCCTCACGATCGGCGACACCGCGGCGTCGCGGATTGCGCGGTGCACGTGGAACGGCGCCGACTGGGCGCCGGCCGCGGTCATGGGCACGGCGCTGAACAGCACGGTCAACGCGATCGCGGTCGACGGCAACGACATCGTCGCCGTCGGCAACTTCACCAACGTCGGCACGCGCGTCGCCAAGTGGGTGAGCGCGAGCAACAACTGGACGGCGCTGAGCCCCGGCTTCGATCAGGGGCCGAAGGCGGTCGCCGTCCTGCCCAATCACGACATCGTCGCGGGCGGCTCGTACAACCAGATCCAGGGCTCGCAGCTCTCGCGCAGCCTCGCCCGCTGGAACGGCAGCGCCTGGCAGACGATGTGGCCCGCCGACGCGGAGACTTTCGCCGGCGATCTGGGCCGCAGCGTGCAGGCGCTCTTGGTGCGTGCCGACGGCTCGCTCGTGGTCGGCGGGTCGTTCCGCTCGGCCGGCGCGGGCGTCGCGGTCAACGGCGTCGCGAGCTGGAGCGGCGGGGTCTGGAGCGACATCTCCGACATCGCGGCGAGCACCAACTCCTCGGTCACCGCGATGACGACGCTCGACAGCGGCGACGTGGTCGTCGGCGGGGCGCTGCAGTCGATCCAGGGCGTGCCCGTCCACGGCGTTGCGCGGTGGAACGGCAGCGCCTGGTCGACCATCGGCTCGGGCCTCTACAGCGCCGATCAGCCGACGCCGCTGCCCAACGACAAGGGCCCGATCACCTCGATCGCCCAGCTCTCCGGCGGGGACATCGTCGTCGGCGGCACCGACCTGACCGTCGCGCCCGGCGGGACGCGCGCCGTCATCGCCCGATGGAACGGGAGCGCCTGGTCGCTCTTCTCGCCCAATATCGAGCCGCGGCAGACACTCCCCGCGCCCTTCCCGCCGACCGGCGTCGTCACCTCGCTCTTCCCCATGCCCAATAACGGCCTGTTCGTCGGGGCCAACCCGGTCTACTTCCCCGGCAGCGGCGTCAAGCGGTACGTCCTGCAGTGGGACGGCACGCAGTGGATCGACACCGGCGCGTTCACCAACAACATGGCCAGGACGCTGGTCGTCCTCCCCGACAACGGCGGCCCCGACTCGGGCAACCTCGTCGTCGCCGGCTCGACGGTCATCGACACCAACGCGAACGCCAGCCGCATCGGCCAGTGGGACCGCACGAGCGTCGTCGCTCCCGACAACACCCCCGCGTGGACCGGGCTGGGCAAGGGCGCTAACAGCGAGATCAACGCGCTGCTGCTGTTGCCCGGCGGCGATCTGGTCGCGGTCGGGCAGTTCACCGCGGTCGGCAATGCGGCGGCCGGCGACACGCCCGCGAACGGCATCGCCCGCTGGAACCGCGCGACGTCGACCTGGACGACGTACGCCAACGGGCTCAACGGCATCGTCAACGCGATCGTGCGGCTGCCGAACGGCGATCTGGTCGTGGGCGGCGAGTTCACCGCCGCCGGGAATGCCGCCGCGGGCGACACGCCGGCCAACCACATCGCGAGATGGAAGTCCGACACGCTCGAATGGACGAACCTGGGCGACGGCGTGAACGACACCGTGTACTCCCTGGCGGTGGCCGGCGGCGGCGAGCTGCTTGTCGGCGGCGAGTTCACCACCGCGGGGGGCGAGGTGTCGGCCTACATCGCCCGCTGGGGTTGCCCGGTGGTCGTCTGTGCCGCAGACTTCAACGGGGTCAACGGCGTGACCGTGCAGGACATCTTCGATTTCCTGACGGCGTGGCTGGCGGGCTCGCCCTCGGCGGACTTCAACCATGTCAACGGCGTCACGGTGCAAGACATCTTCGACTTCCTCACCGCGTGGCTGGCGGGCTGCTGACTCCTCTTCTGGGAAAGCCGCGGGGCTCGGCCCCGCGGTTTCCATTGGCTCACGCAGAGAGTCCGCCGAGGGGCTTAGCCCCTCGGCTTTCAAAGACCGGGTTTTCGGATCGTTCGGGAGCGCTTTATGGGTATGCGTCGTGGTTTCACGCTCATCGAGCTGCTGGTGGTGATCGCGATCATCGCGCTGCTGGTGGCGATCCTGCTGCCGGCGCTGGCGGGGGCGCGCCGGGCGGCGCGGGCCGCGGTGTGCAAGAGCCGGCTCGAGCAGCACATGGTGGCGTATCACTCCTACGCGACCGATCGCCGCGGCGTCATCTCGACGCCGGGCTACTACGACCCCGGCTTCGTCGACGCCTGGGGCACGGTCCACGCCGAGCAGCACGCCCGCGAGGCGGTCGCCGTGCTGACGCGCAGCATCATCTATGAGCGCACCGGCGTCGACCTGCCGCTGTGGAACAACCAGTACAACGTCGTCCTCGACCAGTTCGGGCATCTCACGCTGGCCGACTATTTCGGCGACGGGATCTCGGGCGTGACGATCTGCCCCGAAGACCGCCCGCGCCTCGAATGGCGGGCCAACCCGAAGGGGATGGACTCGAGCTCGTACAAGCCCGGCGTCGGCTACGACGGCAAGCCCAAGCCGATCAACACCAAAAACTTGGAGTGGTGGCCGTTCAGCTCGTCGTACCACCTCTCGCCGTGGGCGTGCATCCGCCAGCGGAAGAACAACCCGGTGGTGCCCAAGCAGTCGTACCTGCCGAAGACCTCGACCGCGGGCGACCACGACGCGTACTGGATCTCGCAGACGAGCAAGCCCGGCGACTTCCGCTATCGCCGGATGGACGAGGTCGCGTTTGCGGCGCAGAAGGTCGCGGTCTACGACAACCAGCAGCGGCACGTGGGCAGGCAGGACCTGTTCTTTGCGTACCAGGCCGCGGTGCAGCCGCTGGCGTTCTTCGACGGCTCGGTCTCGACGCGCAAGACGGCCGACGCCAACCGCGGGCAGGACCCGAACCGGCCGGATGTCGACGTGGTGTGCCCGATCTATTACGCGCCGGACGCCGCGTTTGAAGCGCCGATCCCGTCCGGCTTCCTCTCCAAAATCTCAGGCGGGTATTACCGCTGGACCCGCGGCGGGCTGGGCGGCGTCGACTTCGGCGGCGGCGAAGCGCAAACGGAAGGGTACTGAGCCGTGGACGAAGGAGATGCCGGTCTGGGGGCGTCGAGCGCTTCGGCATGATCGCCTTGCGAAGATGTCCGTATTGTTTAGTGGGAGAACTGCCAATCGTAATACGGGATTTCTTCGCCGCCGAAGTCGATGCCGGTGAGATGGCCGCTGGTCCACTTGTAATATGGTTCGACGGTGTCGCGCGGCCCGCCGGACAACGTGGGCGACTCCCATGCCGGGTCGGGCAGGTAGTCGAAGAGCGGGCCGTTCTTTGTGGGGGTTGTTCCCTTGTTCGCGTCGCCGGTGCGCCGCGTCGAGACCGAGCCGTCCCAGAAGAGGAGCGGCAGTTGGGCGTCGGGGTAGGCATAGAACAAATCGCGCTTGCCGGTGTGCCGCTGCTGAGAATCGGCGACGGCGACTTTCATTGACGGGTACGACACCTCGTGGATCTTCCGGCCGCCGAGGTGGGACATGGGGAATATGGTGTATTCGCTCTGCGTCTTGCCCTGCCGATAGCTGGGGCCGCCGTGTTTGTTCGGATGGACGGAGGGCTCCTGGCTCTGTGGGTATTGGCCGACCGCGGCGGGCATGAGTTGATACGACGCGCTGAACGGATACCAGGCGATATTCGCCTGGTGCGGCGCGATCGAGGGGCGTGTCGGCTCGCTTTTGATGGTGCGCGGGTTGCGGCTCCATGTCAGCCGCGGCTTGTCTTCCGGGCAGATCGTGATCGGCGCGGGCAGCTTCTCGCCGATATAGTCGACCAGCACGAAGTGGCTGAACTGCTCGAAGACAAACGCCGGGTTGCTCACGAATGTCAAAATCTGCGGCGTGCCGTTCGGGTTCGTCGGCGCGTGCGGCGCGAGTATATCGAGCGCCTGCTTCGTGCAATCGGTGTAGAGCGGGCTCGGTGATCCCGGAAACACCGGCTGCCCTTCGTACCCGTTGAACGCCGCGATGAACCCTCGGAAATCGCCGCTGTAGCTCGCGTGAGCGCGGCCGAGCTGCTGCATCTGCGCAAGACACACGCCCTGGCGCGCCGCCCGCCGGGCCGCCGCCAGCGCCGGCAGCAGGATCGACACCAGCAGGGCGATGACCGCGATCACCACGAGCAGTTCGATGAGTGTAAAAGCCGCGATTTTCGTCTTCCACGATTTGCAGCGCATCGTACATGTTCCTGTGCGTTCACATCCCGATTAGAAGTTGACGCTCTAACAATGGCGTTCGCAGTTACTGCCCATTTCTGAGAAGGTGGCCGATCGACACTTCGCTTCCTCCATAGTCGACGCCTCTGAAATCGGCTTTCGTCCACTTGTAGTATCCCGTAACGGTTTCCTTGGGCTGGCCGGAAAGCGTTGGCGACTCAAAGGATGGATCCGGTGCATAGTCGAACTGAGGTTTGTTATTTGGGTGATACAGGTCTATGCCTTTGTTGGCGTCTGCCGTGCGGCGGATGGAGACCGAGCCATCCCAGAACAAGAGCGGTTGCTGCGATTCCGGGTACGCGTAGAACAGATCGCGCTTGCCGGTGTGCCGCTGCTGAGAATCCGCTACGGCCACTTTCATGCTCGGAAACGCAACCTGATCGATCTTCCGGCCGCCGAAGGTGAAGGTGATCGCCTTCGCATCGCGGATCACATACTCGGAATGGGTCAGCCCCTGCATGTACCCGACGATGTGAGTGGTCCCATTGCCGTTGTAAAGACCGCCGTAATGCACCGCGAGCTCAACAGGCGCGACGCCGGCGGGCATAAGCTGATACGATGAACTGTACGGGTACCAGTTAAGATTATTCACATGGATCGGTTGGGTGGGCCGTGTTGGTTCGTTCTTGATGCCGAGCGGATTGCGGCTCCAGGTCAGCCTCGGTGTGTCCTCGGGGCAGAGCGTCGACGGCATCGGCAGCTTGCCGCCCATGTATTCGACCAGCACGAAATGGCTGAACTGCTCGAAGACATACGCGGGGTTGCTGGAAAAGAACATGATCGGCTGCGGCGAGCCGGAGCCGCGGCCGGCGTACTGATCCAGAATCCGGATCGCCTGTTGCGCACAGTCGGTGGCGCGAGGGAAGTAGTCCGGGCGGTCGAACACGCGGCGCGAGCCGGCGTCGCCGTTAAACGACGCCACCAAGCTCCTGAAATCACTCGCGTACCCGGCATGCGCCCGGCCG
>CAZZDW010000015.1:0-50293 GCA_964652945.1 uncultured Phycisphaeraceae bacterium | reverse complement strand
AGGCCGATACGCTATCCTTCAAGGAACGGTTGCGCGATTCGGGCAACAGTTCCGCTCTCTGTGTCCTCTGTGGTAAAACCCCGCGTCCCTATACGGAGGCCGCGTAGAATCCCGTCTATGGCCATCACCTTCCGCGAAACCACGCTCCCCAACGGCTTGAAGATCCTCGCCGAGGTCGACGACGCCGCGCACTCCGCGGCCGCCGGCTTCTTCGTCAAGACCGGCGCCCGCGACGAGCAGACGCCCCTCATGGGCGTCAGCCACTTCCTCGAGCACATGATGTTCAAGGGCACGCCCAGCCGCACGGCCGAGCAGATCAACCAGGGCTTCGACCGCCTCGGCGCCCGCAACAACGCCTACACCTCCGCCGAGATGACGTGCTTCTACGCGACCGTCCTCCCCGAGTTCCTCCTCGGCCAAGACGGCGTGCTCGAAGTCCTCAGCGACATGATGCGCCCGGCCCTCCGCCAGAGCGACTTCGATACCGAGAAGAACGTCATCCTCGAAGAGATCGCGATGTACGACGACAACCCCTTCTGGGTCCTCTACGAACGGGCCCTGGAGGAGCACTTCGAACGCCACCCGCTCGGGCACCGCGTGCTGGGGACCAAAGAGAGCATCACCGACCTGAGCTCGCACTCCATGCGGCGGTATTTCGAGGACCGCTACTCGGCCGACAACACGGTGCTCGCGCTCGCCGGCAAGATCGACTTCGACGCCGCCGTGAAGGAGGTCGCGCGGCACTGCGGCTCGTGGCAGACGACCGGCGCGACGCGCGACCCCAAGGGGCCGCCGATCAGCGACAAGGTCTTCGAGATCCGCGACGAGAAGGTGAGCCGTGCGTACATGCTCGCGACGTGGAGCGCCCCGGCGATGACCGACGAGCGCCGCTACGCCGCGAGCCTGCTGAGCCAGGTGCTCGGCGCCCACGACAACAGCCGCCTGCACTGGTCGCTCATCGAGCCGGGGCTGGCCGACGAGGCCGAGGCGTCGTACGACGGGCGCGACGGCGTCGGCGACTTCATGCTCTACGTCTCCTGCGACCCGGAGAAGAAAGACCAGGTCTGGGAGATCGTCGAGAAGGAACTGGCCGGGCTCGAGGCCTCGCTGAAAGAAGAAGACCTGGAGCGCATCCGCGCCAAGGCGGCGACCGCGGTCGTCCTCGCCGGCGAGCGACCCGGCGGGCGCATGCAGCGCCTCGGCCGCCAGTGGACCAACCTCGGCGCCTACACCACGCTCGAAGAAGAACTCGAAAAGATCAACCGCGTCACCGTCGACGACCTCCGCGGCATCCTCCGGGACTTCCCGCTCCGCCCACGCACCTTCGGCACGCTCTTGCCGAAGGAATAGCCGGAACGTGCTTGCTTTCTTACGTGGCACAGGCGTCCCGCCTGTGCCCATATCCCCCAGCGTTAGGCAACTCTGATGTAGATGATGTAGGCACAGGCGAGACGCCTGTGCCACAAGATAAAGTAGAACGGTACAAAGAGCACATGGCGCACACGCATTCACACTCCGCCATCGAACACATCCCCGTCGCCGTCGTCGGCCCGACGGGATACACCGGGCTCGAGCTGATCGAGATCCTGTGCCGTCACCCGTCGATGCGGGTGGGGTATCTGGCGTCGGCGCGGACGCCCTCGCCGCGGATCGACGAGGAGTTCCCGAGACTTGCGGGACGTTTGAACGCCACGGGGGCCGCGGGGGAGGGGGGGTGCGGGCCGATCGACGCGAAGGCGATCGCCGCGAGTGCGAAGCTGGCGTTTTTGTGCCTGCCGCACGAGGCGGCGATGGAGCACGCGCCCGCGCTGCTCGACGCGGGCGTCAAGGTCGTCGATCTTTCCGCGGCGTACCGCCTGCGCGACGCGGCCGTCTATGAACAGGCCTACGGGCACGCGCAGACCGATCCGAAGAACCTGCCCCGCGCCGTCTACGGCCTCACCGAGTGGGCGCGGGAAGACGTCAGGAACGCCGACCTGGTCGCCAACCCCGGCTGCTACCCGACGGCCGCGGCTCTGTCGCTCATCCCGCTGCTGCGGGCCGGGCTGATCCGGCCCGAGAGCATCATCGTCAACGCGGCCTCGGGCGTGAGCGGTGCCGGCCGCGGGCTCAAGCCCAACCTGCACTACGTCGAGGCCAACGAGAACTTCTCCCCCTACGGCATCGGCGTTCACCGGCACCAGCCGGAGATCGCCCAGTCCCTCTCGCGCTGGGGCTCGGCCGAGGGCGAGCTGTCGCTGCCGCGCTCGCCCTTGTTTGTGCCGCACCTCTTGCCGGTGGAACGGGGGATTCTCGAAACGATCTACGCCGAGCCGGCTGATTCGTCGGTGTCAACCGATCGCGTGCAGGCCGCGCTCAAGGAGGCGTACGAGCGCGAGCCGTTCGTGGTGGTGCGGGACGGCGCGACAAGCATCACGCTGCGCGACGTCGTGCGCACGAACATGGTGCACCTCAACGCCCGGGTCTCGCACGGACGCGTCGTGATCGTCGCGGCCGAGGACAACCTGACCAAGGGCGCCTCCGGCCAGGCGGTGCAGAACGCGAATCTCATGCTCGGGCTCGACGAGACCGCCGGGCTTCTCTGACGGCCTTGTCAGCCGATAGTCTCTTTGAATAGCCGTTTATCAAAGGTGATCGGCTGGGCATTGCCGATCTTGATGGATGCAAAGTCGGGATGAAAAGGATTGAGGATGTAGTTCCACTCGTGCGGAACGATGGCGCTCGGCACACGGAGTACGGCAGATCGTTGGTCTACCGCCCATTGGTTACCAATCTGCTGGATCGCCAACAAAGGCGGGGCGACGGTCCAGTTGGAAGGAAGCGCCCGAACATCTACGGCAGATACCAGCTCATCGTCGAAGACTACCTCGAAGAGACTGTACGACCTCAGCAGATCCGTGGACGGAAAATGCACGAGCATTTCCAGCATCGCCAGGGAAATATTCTGCGCGGCGTACACGACCGCGATCCCGGGGCTATTCCAGCGGCCACCGTTAAGCCTGGCCCCATCGCCGGTAAAAGCGGTGTCGGCATGTTTCGTCTTCGTAATCCGCCATGCGGAAAGCGTCACGGCAAAACCCCGTGCTCCAGACGGCCAATAAGGTATTCGACTTCCCGCGCGCCGACCTCGGTGGTCGCAAACTGAAGTGGGCTCTCGCCGCCCAGCCCATGCTGTGGAGTCATGAGCCAGCGACGCGCTTGCTGCACGTCTCCTTCAAATAAATCCACCGCCATATCAAAGATCGAGGCAAGCCGAAGGAGGCGTTCGGACTCGTCGGATTGCAGACGCCCTTGGTCTTTCCGCCGATTGAGCGTCTGTTTGGAGATTTGTGCGAATCTACCGATCTCTTCGATCGACATGCCCGCGGCTTGTTGGAATTTTTTGACCTTGCTGAAGCGGAACCCCTCGCGGATTCTCTTGATCAGCTCTTGGCGGTCATCGCCTTTGACGCCGAGACTCCGCCCGGGAAAGGATCCGGCGGGAGAAGTCGGCGTCGATTGCTTCTTCGTCGATCGTACCATATGGGACAAGTGTACGTCCCATTTGGCAAGGACGCAACTCTCCCCGTTTCACGCGATTTCTACCAAAAAAAAGCCCCGATAGCTTCGGGGCTTTCACAATACCACCTTGAAAAAAAGTCTCAGCGTGCGAAGTGCGCGAAGGCCTTGTTCGCCTCGGCCATGCGGTGCGTCTGCTCGCGGGTGTTGATCGCCTTGCCCTCGCCCTTGGCGGCGTTGAAGAGCTCGTCGGCGAGCCGCTGGGCCATCGGGCGGCCCTTGTCCGACCGGGCGGCCTGCAACAGCCAGCGGAAGGCCAGCGACTGCTGACGCTTCTTGTTCACCGGGATCGGCACCTGGTAGTTGGCGCCGCCGACGCGCTTGGAACGCACCTCGACGAACGGCTTGGTGTTCTCGATCGCCCGATGGAAGACGTCGATCGCCTCCTTGGGGGCGGCCGGGTCGGTCTCCTTGCCGAGCTTCTCCTGGATGTCCTCCAGGGCGTCGTAGACGACGCGCTGCGCAACGGACTTCTTCCCGTCGACCATCACGCAGTTGATGAACCGCGAGAGGACCGTGTCGTTGAACCGGGGGTCCGGCCTGAGCTGCTCGTCCGCGTGGGTAATCCGACCTGCCATGATCTGCTTCCTTTCGGCTCATCCGCCCGGATGCGATCCGGACCATCTGTTCACCGGCTTGCTCGTGCAAGACGA
Source organism: uncultured Phycisphaeraceae bacterium (assembly GCA_964652945.1). GTDB lineage: Bacteria > Planctomycetota > Phycisphaerae > Phycisphaerales > UBA1924 > CAZZDW01. The sequence goes on along the minus strand of CAZZDW010000015.1, from coordinate 46,082 downwards.
TTACTTGCCAATATGAATCAATACACGCTCGCTTACGCTCGCGTCTCGTATGAGAGCGAATCGTGCGATTCGAGTTGTGATTTAGCCCTTGCCCTTCTTCGCGCCGTACTTCGAACGGCCCTGCTTGCGCTTCTCGACGCCGAGGCAGTCGAGCGCGCCGCGGACGATGTGGTATCGCACGCCGGGGAGGTCGCGGACGCGGCCGCCGCGGACGAGGACGATGGAGTGTTCCTGCAGGTTGTGCCCCTCGCCGCCGATATAGGCGGTGACCTCGCGGCCGTTGGAGAGGCGCACACGGGCGACCTTGCGGAGCGCCGAGTTGGGCTTCTTGGGCGTGACGGTCTTGACGATGGTGCACACGCCGCGCTTCTGCGGGCACTCGTCGAGGTCCTTGGTGCGCTTGATCTTGTCGAGCGACCGACGCGGCTTGCGGATCAGTTGGTTGATCGTGGGCATATCTCTTTGAACACTCTCAGGCAAAGATGGGGAAACGTTCGAGGGTCGTAAGTCTAGGCCGTCCTTCGTCAAGGGCAAGCCCCCACTTTTTCTTCAATGCCGCCCATCCTTCACAAAGTACACTGAGTGAAGTCTACACTGAAGTGCAGATCTTTTCGTACTTTGGTTGACAAGCCCGGAACGCCGGATATATTCACCCCGTAGGGTGAATGAATGAGCACGCTTTCTCATCCAACCCGCCTTGACCAGCTCCTGCTGGCGCTGGCCGATCCGACTCGGCGGGCGATCCTCAGCCGGCTCTCCAAGGGCGAGGCCCGCGTGACGGACCTGGCCAAGCCGTTCGCCATCTCGCTCAACTCGGTCTCCAAGCACATCCGTGTGCTCGAGCGGGCGAGCCTGGTGGTCCGACGGCGGGCCGGGCGCGAGCACCTGCTGTCGTACAACCCCGCCGCCCTCAACGACGTCTCGGCGTGGATCGAGCAGCAGCGGTCCTTCTGGAACGACCGCCTCGACGCGCTGGAGCGCGTGCTCGCGGAAGAGATGGCGGCGGAGCAGCACCCCTCACCGACCGACGCAAGGAACCTTTCGTGAACAGCTCGATCAACAACGACTTCGGCACGGTGACCGGGCCGGGCACGCTGCAACTGCGGCGGCTGCTGCCGGGCACGCTCGAAAAAGTCTGGGAATACCTCGTCGATTCCGAGAAACGCGGCACGTGGTTCGCGAGGGGCCAGATCGAGCCGCGTGTGGGCGGAAAGGTCGAGCTGTTCTTTCTGCACAAGTCGCTGACGCCGGTCGCCGAGCCCACGCCGGCGAAATACACGCAGTACGAGGAGGGCGTGTCGTCGCACGGCACGGTGCTGCGGTGGGAGCCGCCGCGGGTGTTCGCGTATCGGTGGGCGGGCGGCAAGGGCGAATGTGATACGGACGTGACGTTCGAGCTGACGCCGCAGGACGGCAAGGTGCTGCTGACGATCACGCACACGAGGCTGCCGAGCCGGGTGATGATGGTGGAGGTCGCGGGCGGCTGGCACGCGCACGCCAACATCCTCGTCGAACGCCTCGAAGGCCGAACGCCCGGCCCCTTCTGGTCGCGGCACGCGGCGGTCCGCGAGGAGTACGAGCGGCGGATCCCCGCCGAGAACCCGGCCGAAAACACGGCGGAGGTGCGGCCATGAGTGCGGCGGCGCTTCCTGTGCAGGTCTCCGTCCGCCGCCGGTTTGCGGCGAGCGCCGAGCGGGTCTTTGACGCGTGGCTCGACCCGTCGGCCGCACGCCGGTTCCTGTTCACGACGCCGATGGGCGAGATCGTGCGCTGCGAGATCGACGCGCAGGTCGGCGGCTCGTTCTGCATCGTCGAGCGGCGCGGCGAGACCGAGGCCGAGCACTTCGGGACGTATCTGGAAATTGAGCGTCCCCGGCGGCTGGTCTTCCTCTTCAGCGTCGAGAAATACGCGACGACCGGCGACCGCGTGACCATCGAGATCGAACCGGTGACGAACGCGGACGGGGATGGGGCGGGCGAGGCAGACGCAGGCGGCGGGTGCGAGCTGACGCTGACGCACGAGATGCGGCCGGAGTGGGCCGAGTATCGCGGCAAGACGGAATCGGGGTGGAGCGGTATTCTGAGCACGTTGAACCAGCAGCTCGCGGAGCGTGCGCCCAGCGTGGGCGTGTGACGCCGCGGGAATGGTGATACAGGGTTTCTCTAGGAGAACACGATGAACACGAAGATCAAGGTCGGCGGCGTGGTGTTTTCGGCGATCGTCGCCGGGGCGTTGCTCGCCGGGCAGAGCGGCAAGCCCGAGACCGACGCCAACAAGCAGCAGCAGCACGACAAGATGGCCGAGTGCATGGCCAACATGCCCAAGCCGACGGCCCAGCACGAGTGGCTGCAGAAGTTCGTCGGCGAGTGGGAGTTTACCGGCGAGTGCTCGATGGGCCCGGACCAGCCGCCCATGAAGAACACCGGCACCGAGAGCATCAAGGCGATCGGCGGCTACTGGGTCGTCAGCGAGCTGAACTGCACCGCGATGGACATGCCGATGACCGGCATGACGACGATCGGCTACGACGCCGAGGCCAAGCACTACACCGGCACGTGGATCTCCTCGATGGACGGGCACCTGTGGGAGTACACCGGCACGCTCAACTCGGCCGGGGACACCCTCACGCTCGAGACCGAGGGCCCCTGCCCGATGGAAGGCGGCAAGAACGTCAAGATGCGCGACGTGGTCACCTTCAAAGACGCCAACCACCGCGTCATGACCTCGTCCAAGCAGGACGAGCACGGCAAGTGGGTCGAGTTCATGACCATGACCTACACGCGGAAGTCGGCCGGCAAGGGGATGTAATCCCTTTGGTGGCCCGGCGCTCTCACACCGCTCGGAGAGCGCCTCGTAGAAACGATGAGTCGTGCGTCGTTTCAGGAGTTGTCTGAACGTGGCACAGGCGTCCCGCCTGTGCCACGGGGCTCCAGCGTTCCTGCACAGGCCAGACGCCTGTGCCACAGACGAGCCAGGATCAATCAGCGCCCGTCGGTTCAGCCGGCGGGCGTTGTCGTTTTCAGCTCGTCGTCCTGCGCGATCAGGTCGACGTACGAGCAGGCGATCGCCTCCCCCATCGCCGGGGCGAAGGCCTTGCGGAGCTTGTCGATCGCCTCGTGGCAGCGGGCCAGATTTCGCTCCGGGCAGACCAGCGCTTCGAACTCGATGAACCCGCCCAGGCCGTCAACCGTGTCAAGATGCACACGGACGCCGTCTGACATGTAGATCTCGCGTATCTTCTTCACGACCTTCCACACAGGCGGCAGCTCGGCCCCGAAACGCTCCCGCGCCTGGTGCTCGCTGTAGATCGTGAACTGGCTGAGCTTGGGACGGATGCGGTTGATGCGCGAGTAAAAGATGAACTCGACGAGCGAGCCCTCGATCTGCCGTTTCTTGAGGCGGGCGTCGGGGATGCGGTAGTAGGTGTCGACCTGCTGCGAGGTCATGACATACGGCACGCGCAACGCCGCCGCGATCGTCCGGGCCAGATCGATGTCGCGCAGCTCGGCTTTGTATTCGACGTTTTGCATGGGAAGCAATGTGAGATGCCAGCGTGGCGTGAGAAGTCGGCATTAGGCATTCGGGATTCGGCATTCGCAGAAGTAACCGGCGCCTCCTCTTCTTCCCGAATGCCGGTTGCCGAATGCCTAATCCCGCGAGTTTTACGACGCCGCGCCGTCGAAGATGATGCGCTGGCGTTTGAGGCCGGGCTTGGGGATGGGGACGGCGCTGAGGAGGCTCTGGGTATATTTGTGCCGGGGGTTGTCGATGACCTCGTCGCGGGTGCCTTCTTCGACGATCTTGCCGCGGTACATGACGGCGATGCGCGAGCACATGTGCTGGATGACGGCCATGTCGTGGCTGATGAAGAGGTAGCTGAGGCCGAAGTCGCGCTGCAGGTCCTTGAGGAGGTTGAGGATCTGGGCCTGGATGGAGACGTCGAGGGCGCTGGTCGGCTCGTCGCAGACGATGAAGCGGGGCTCGAGGGCCAGGGCCCGGGCGATGCCGATGCGCTGGCGCTGGCCGCCTGAGAACTCGTGGGGGTATCGGTCGGCGGCGGCCTTGGGCATGCCGCAGCGGACGAGGAGTTGTTCGACGCGGTCGCGGAGCTCGTCCTTGGAGGCGATGAGCTTGTGGACGACCAGCGGCTCGCCGATGATGTTGACGATCCGCATGCGCGGGTTGAGCGAGCCGGCGGGGTCCTGGAAGATGATCTGCATGTGCCGGCGGAGGGCCTGGAGCTCGGAGCCGGAGGCGTCGTAGACGTTTCGGCCCTCGAAGTAGACCTCGCCGCCGGTCTTGGGGATGAGGCGGAGGAGCGTGCGCCCGACGGTGGTCTTGCCGCAGCCCGACTCGCCGACGAGGCCGAGCGTCTCGCCGACGCCGACGTTGAACGTCACGCCGTCGACGGCCTTGACGAAGCCGACCGTTCGTTGAAATAGCCCCGCCTTGACGGGGAAGTGCGTCTGCAGGTCGCGGACGTCGAGGAGCGGGCGGGCGCTATCCGCGCCGGCCGCGGAGGCCGAGGCGCGGGAGACGGGGTCGAGGGTCGCGGTGCTCATGAGGTCTGTAGGGTATCGTCCGCAGAGGCAGTTGTGTATGTGCCTTGGGTGGGGCGGGCGTCTCGCCCGCCCACCGGATACAACATGCATGACCCTGGGCGGGCGAGACGCCCGCCCCACCCAGAGCTCACCCAGCGAAAGAAAACCCCTACCATCCGCTTTGCGGGAGGTTGTTCATATGGCGACGGGCACGACGACGCGGACGGACCCAAGGTCGGAACATGATGTGGAGACGCTTCGCCGTCGCCTCGCGGCTGTCGGGCAGGAGCACCTGCTGAACTTTTACGACGAGCTCGACACCGCCGCACAGACGCGGCTGCTGGCGCAGATCAACGAGCTCGACCTCGAACGCCTGCCGTCGCTCATCGAGGGATACGTCAAGAACAAGCCGGCCTTCGCGCTGCCCGGCGACGTGGCCCCCGCGCCGTACTACCCGGCCGACGCAACGTCGCCCGTGCGTGCGTGGGACCGCGACAGGTACGACCAGGTCGGCGCGGACCTGCTGGCCGGCGGCAAGGTCGCGGCGTTCACCGTCGCCGGCGGGCAGGGCAGCCGACTGGGGTACGACGGGCCCAAGGGATGCTTCCCGGCCGGCGCGGTGACGGGCAAGCCGCTCTTTGCGTTCTTCGCCGAGGGGCTGCTCGGCGTCGGCGACCGCTTCGGCGTCACGCCGGCGTGGTACATCATGACCAGCCCGCTCAACCACGACGCGACCGTCGCGTTCTTCGAGGAGCACAACTACTTCGGGCTCAAGAACGACGACGTGATGTTCTTCCCGCAGGGCGTGCTGCCGTCGCTGGACATCAAGACCGGCAAGGTGCTGCTGGCCGGCAAGGGCGAGGTCGCGACCAACCCCGACGGGCACGGCGGCTCGCTCAAGGCGCTGTGGCACAGCGGTTGGGAGGGGGGGGCGATCGCCGACATGAAACGCCGCGGCGTCGAGCACATCAGCTACTTTCAAGTGGACAACCCGATCGTCCGCGTGATGGACCCGGTCTTCATCGGCCTGCACGCGGCCGCCCCGGACTCGTCGGGCGAGATGTCCAGCAAGATGATCCCCAAGGCGTACGCCGACGAGAAGCTCGGGTTGTTCTGCTCGACCAAGGGCAAAACGGTGGTGATCGAATACTCCGACCTGCCCAAAGAACTCCAGCACCAGACGCTCCCCGACGGCTCGCTGCGCTTCCTGGCCGGGTCGATCGCGATCCACATGATCGGCGTCCGCTTCGTTGAACGGCTCAACACCGAGGAAGGCTTCTCGCTGGAATACCACCGCGCCGAGAAGAAAATCCCCTGCATCGACCCCGCGACGGGCGAGCCGATCACGCCGACGGCGAACAACGGCGTCAAACTCGAACAGTTCGTCTTCGACGCGCTCCCCAAGGCCGAGAAGAGCATCGTCCTGGAAACCGTCCGCGAGGAGGAGTTCGCGCCGATCAAGAACGGGGGGGGCGGGGTCGACAGCGTCGAGAGCAGCCAGGCCCTGCAGACGCTCCGTGCGGCACGCTGGCTCGAAGCCGCCGGCGTCAAGGTCGCCGCAAAGCCCGACGGCACGCCGGACTGCGTGATCGAGCTCTCCCCCCGCGCGGCGATGTTCCCCTGCGACCTCAAAGAACACCCCGACACGCTCCCCAAAGCCATCGGCCCCGGCGAACGAGTCGCGCTGTAACCTCAAGAGTTTGAACACGGAGGTCACGGAGGACACAGAGAAAGGCGCTTCGGCGAACACGCGCGAATAGATGAGGACATGGATTTGATGCGTATGCCTTCTTCCGTGCTCTCCGTGACCTCTGTGTTCAATTTCTTTGAATCTCCGCGACTCCGCTTTCCTCCGCCTCTCCGCGTTCTCGGTTTTTTTGGAAGTCCCACAGCTGAACTACGATAAAGACCGTCTATGAGCGACCCGCTGCCGCCAACGCCTTCTTCGTCCCCCCCACCGCCGCCTGACGATCGGCCGACGGGCGGCGACGTGCCCACGGCACGCCCGGCGGGCGGGGCTGGGATCGGCGGGAGCGGCGGAGGAGGGCGGATCAAGGAGCCGTCGCTGTTGGATGTCGTCGACGACACGTGTCCCAAGTGCGGCGCCCTGTTGCCGCACGAGGCGGTCGTCTGCGTCTCCTGCGGCTACGACCTGAAGAGCAACGTCGTCCACCGCTCCGAACTCCCCCCGCCGCCCCTCGACACGGGCGATGACGCCGACGACGCCGACGGCGGCGAGGGAAACGACGAGTTCGTCCAGCCCGGCCGCGGCTCGGCGAAGGTCGTGGCGATCATCGGCGGGGTGCTCACCCTCGCGGCGATCATCATCACCGCCGTCGTCGCCAACCAGCGGGGCGGCAGCATCGGCTTCGTCGTCACCAAGTCCGCCGTCGTGCTCTACGAGACGCTCCTCAACACCTGCACGGGCGTGGTCGCCGTCTACGCGACGGCCCGGTTCTGCGAGAAGAAGTTCGGCCCCGTCGAGCTCGCGGCCGGTCGGATGCTCACGGCCTTCGCCCTCTTCGAGGTGGTCCTGCACATCCCCATCGCCGTGCCCTATGTCGGGGCCCTGCTCGAGCTCATCGCCGCGATGGCGGCGTATTTCCTGGCGGTGTGGATCCTCTTCGCCCGTTCGCGCTACGAGACGGGGCTGATCGCCGCGATCCATTTCGTCCTGTGGCTGCTGGTCGCGGTCGGCATGACCCTGTCGCAGAGCCTGGGGGCGATGCCGCAGCCCTCCCGGCCGTCGTCCCCCGCCCCCGCAGCGGCGTCGGCAATGGCCGACCCGGGCGTCGAGAGGGCGTGAGCCGATCGTCGGTGTAAAGCGGGATCGGTGCGGGCTTTGCCGCTAGCATCCACAGCGACCCACCGACGCGCCCTGCCGCGCGTGAGCGGCACATTGTTTATAGAATGTTTGGTTTTCTTCGTGTACGCCTTTACTCGACTACGGAGCCGTCATGCTCACCGAGTTCATCCCTTCGACCACCTTTGTGCCCGCGACGCTCGACGCGACCAAGTGGGCCAACCTCAAGCCGCTCTATGACGACCTGCTCACGCGGGAGCTGCACTGCAAGAAGTGCCTGGAGACGCTGATCGCCGACCGCTCGGAGCTGGACGCCGCGGCGATGGAGGCTTCGAGCCGGCTGTACATCCGCATGACCTGCCGGACGGACGACGACGAGGCGAACCGGGCGTACGACGACTTTGTGACCAACGTGATGCCGCCGCTCAAGGAGGTGAGCTTCGCGCTGGACCGGCAGATCATGGAGAGCGGGCTGGTCTCGCAGCTCGACGGCAGGCGGTACGAGGTGCTGCTGCGCGACCTGAAGGCCGGCGTCGAGCTGTTCCGCAAGGAGAACATCCCGCTGGAGACCGAGCTGTCGAAGCTCGACCAGGAATATTCGCAGGTGTACGGCGGGATGATGGTGGACTACCGCGGGCGGGAGTACACCATGCCGCAGATGATGCGGTTCCAGGACGACCTGGACCGCGGCGTCCGCGAGGAGACGTGGCGCGCGGTCGCGGAGCGCCGGACCAGGGAGGCCGAGCGGGTCGACGGCATCTTCGACCGGATGATCTCGCTGCGCGGCAAGATCGCGCACAACTCGGGGATGCCCGATTACCGCGCGTACATGTTCAAGCAGCTCCGGCGGTTCGACTACACCCCCGAGACGTGCCACGAGTTTGCCCGCGGCGTGAAGGACGTGGTCGTGCCGCGGCTGCGGCAGATGACGGAGAAGCGCCGCGCCTCGCTGGGGCTGGCGAGCGTCCGCCCGTGGGACACGCACGTGGACCCGCAGGGCCGGGCGTCGCTCCGCCCGTTCGAGAACGCCGACGAGCTGGTCGAGCGGACGGGACGGGCGTTTGAGCGGATGGACCCGGAGCTGGCGGGGCTGTTCCAGTATCTCAGCCGTCCGCGTGCCGGCGAGGGGTGCCTGGATCTGGCGTCGCGCAAGGGCAAGGCCCCCGGCGGGTACCACACGATGCGCGACCGTGTGCGGATGCCGTTCATCTTCATGAACGCGGCGGGGATGCAGCGCGACGTCGAGACGCTCTTCCACGAGGCCGGGCACGCGTTCCACTCGCTGCTGGCGCGCGATGAGCCGATCCTGCACTACCGCAGCGACATCCCGTCGGAGTTTGCCGAGGTGGCGAGCATGTCGATGGAGCTGCTGGCCCACCCCTACCTCGACGAGTTCTATTCGCCGGAGGACGCCGACCGGGCGCGGCGGACGCACCTGGAGCGGATCGCCGCGAGCATGGCGGCGATCGCGCACGTCGACCAGTTCCAGCACTGGCTGTACGCCGGCGAGACGGCCGACCGCGGCCGCGCGGCGCACGACCCCCTCGACCACGGGCAGCGCTACGCCGAATGGCGGCGGCTGGCGGGCGAGTACGACGCCGGGTGGGATTGGAGCGGGCTGGAGCAGTATCTCGACAACTCGTGGCAGCGCGTGCTGCACATGTTCGGGGTGCCGTTCTACTACATCGAATACGGCATCGCGCAGCTCGGCGCGATCGGCGTGTGGAAGCGATACCGCGAAGACCCGGCCGGGGCGCTGGCGGCGTATAAGCGGGCGCTGGCGCTGGGCTCGTCGCGGCCGCTCCCCGAGCTGTTCAAGACCGCCGGCATCCCGTTCGACTTCTCCCCCGCGGCGATCCGCCGGCTGTGGGGCGAGGTCGACGCGGAGCTGGCCAAGCTGCCGGAGTGAGCGGCTTCCCGCCGCGGAAAATCCGGAAAACTGGGCACATCACGCCGGGCGGTGCGTCCTTGTTCTTGTCGGACGGTACACGGTAGACTCTTTTTTCTGTCAGACCCCCGCCTGAGCCGCGGTTGACTTCCCCCAGGAGCACCCACCGATGCGGATGCCGACGCGATTGTTCCCACTGGCCGCGGCGATGGCCGTGTTCACCCTGCTGCTGGCCGCCGTTCCCGCGGTAAGCGCCGAAAAAGTCCTGCAGCTGCCCATGGTCACCGACGGGCCCAAGAGCCTCGACCCCGTTGAGGGGAGCACGCTGTACGAGAACACGGCCTGCTCGCAGATCAACGAGTGCCTGCTGGGGTTCAAGTACACCAACCCCTCCGAGCTGGAGCCGGAGCTGCTCGCCGAACTGCCCACCAGCGACGACGACGGCACCACGTGGACCTTCACGCTGCGCGACGACGTCTTCTTCACCGACGATCCGTGCTTCGCCGGCGGCAAGGGACGCAAGCTCACGACCGACGACGTCTTCTACACGCTCAAGCGGGTCGCCGACGACAAGTACCTGCTCAAGAACTGGTGGCTGCTCGAGAACGTCGTCCAGGGGCTCGACGAGTACAAGAAGGAGCAGAACGCCGCGGCCGAGTTCGACTACGACGCGCCGGTCGAGGGGCTTGTGAAGGTCGACGACCGGCGTTTCAAGATCGTGCTGAAGAAGCCGGTGTACAAGTTTTTGTACACGCTGACGCAGTTCCAGCTCGGGATCGTGGCGCGTGAGGCGGTGGAGAAATACGGCGACCAGTTCCGGTTCCACCCCGTCGGGACGGGGCCGTTCGTGCTCGACAAGTGGCAGCCCAAGCAGTACCTGCACCTGAAGAAGAACCCCGCCTACCGCGAGGTGCTGTACCCGGCCCGCGAGGAGTGGAGCCGCGAGGACCGGCGGCTCAGCCGTGCGGCGGGCAAGCGCGTGCCGCTGGTCGACCGCATCGAGATCACCATGTACGTCGAGCCGCAGCCGATGTGGCTGCAGTTCCAGGCGGGCAAGCTCGGGTTCACCACCGTGCCGCCGGAGTACTTCGAGCAGGCCTTCGACAAGCGCACCAAGCAGCTCCGCCCGGAGATGCGGAGCAAGGGCGTCTCCGACCACGCCGACGCGCTGCTGGATTTCATCTTCAGCGGCTTCAACATGGAAGACCCGCTCCTGGGCGGCCTCTCGCCCAAGCACAAGGCCCTCCGCCAGGCGATCAGCCTCGCGATCGACCACGACGAGATCAACGAGGCGTTCTACAACGGCACGTGCAAGGTCTTCGACGGGCCGATCCCCGTCGGGCTCGACGGGCACCCCAAAGACGGCAAGGCGCCGGTCTCGTACCGCGGGCCGAACATCGCGCTGGCCAAGCAGAAGCTCGCCGAGGCCGGCTGGCCGAACGGCAAGAATGAGAAGACCGGCGAGCAGCTCGTCATCAAGTACTACACCGGCATCAACAGCACCGCCCAGCAGCAGTGCGAGATGATGAAGCGCCAGCTCGACAAGATCAACGTCCGCTTCGAGCCGACGATGCTCGACTTCTCCAACCTCATGGAGGTCGTCGACAACAAGAAGGCCCCGATGTTCGGCTTCGCCTGGGGCTCGGACTACCCGGACGCCGAGAACAACTTCGCGCTGTTCTATTCGCCCAACGAGTCGCCGGGGGCCAACCACTTCAACTACAAGAGGCCGGAGTTCGACGCGCTGTACGAGAAGATCCTGACGATGGGCCCCTCGGCGGAGCGCACCAAGCTCTACGAGCAGATGCGCGACATGATCATCGAGGACTGCCCGTACGTCGGCTCGATGGGGCGGACGCGGTACTACCTGATGGCCCCGTGGATCGAGAACTGCCGCCCCACCGAACGCACCGCGACGTGGTACAAGTACCTCGACGTGGACGACTCGAAGAGGTAACACCGCCGACCCATGTGGGCCTACGTCCTCCGAAAACTCCTGTACAACGTGCCGGTGTACCTCGGGATCATCCTGGTGGTGATGGCCGCGCTGCGCGTCAACGACCCGGTCAAGGCGTACCTGGGCAAGCACCCCTCGGCCGAGCAGGAGGCCAAGCTGCGCGAGGACATGGGGCTCAACGAGCCGTTCGTCGTGCAGTACGTCTCGACGCTCTACGACATCGTGCGCTTCGATTTTTCCGAGAAGTCGTGGGAGCAGAAGCGCCCCGTCGGCGACATCCTCGCCGAGAGCGTCGTGCCCAGCCTGGCGATCACCGCGCCCGCGCTCGTGCTCACCACGATCATCGCGATCACCATCGCGCTGGTCGCGGCCTTCTACCGCGGCACGCTCACCGACCGCACGCTCATGTTCGGCGCGGTCGTCGGCATGAGCGTCTCGCTGCTGGTCTACGTCGTCTTCGGGCAGTATTACGGCGCCTACTGGCCCAACCAGCGGCTCGGGCTCGACCTGTTCGCGGTGGAGGGGTACCAGCCGGTGGCGACGGTGTGGCCGCCCTCGCTCAAGCCGGGCTCGTGGGTGTACTACTGCCTGCTGCCGGTCTTGATCGCGGTGACGATCTCGGTGGGGTACGACACACGGTTCTACCGCGCGGTGATGGTCGAGGAGTGCAACCGCGACTACATCACGACGGCGATCGCCAAGGGCGCGACGGGCCGCAAGATCATGTTCGTGCACATGCTTAAAAACGCGATGATCCCGATCATCACGCAGATCATGATCACGCTGCCCTTCCTGGTGACGGGCTCGATCGTGATGGAGACCTACTTCAACATCCCCGGCATGGGCCGCATGCTCATCACCGCGATCAACTCGAAGGACTTCCCCGTGATCCAGGCGTTCACGGCCGTCTTCGCCGCGATCTTCATCTTCACCAACATCCTCACCGACGTGCTCTACGCGCTCGTCGACCCGCGGATCCGCCTGTCGTAATTTTTCAGAGAACACGGAGAACGCGGAGTCGCGGAGAAAGACATGAAGAACTAACCAAACAAAGCGTTTTCTCCGCGTCTCCGCTCCTCTCTGCGTTCTCCGCGTTCGTCTTTTCTTCCGCAGCGCTGTCCCGATGCTTACACGTTTCCGCAAATCCCGAGGCTACGGCAAGTTCAAGCGGAACCGCGGCGCGATGGTGGCGCTGGTCATCATCGGCCTCTACGCGGCCCTGGGCGCGTGGGTGTGGTCGGTCGAAAACATCAACGCCCTCGGCCGCATGACGGGCTGGTGGGACCTGGGCGACAGCCGGTACGTCGGCGTGCTGCTGCCCGAGCGGACGCTGGAGCGGGTCGGCCCGCCGCTGGTCGCGGGTTTCGGGATGGAGCAGGACCTGGCGCGCCGGACCGACCAGGCCGACTGGATGATGAAGTTCGTCGGCGAGACGCTGGCCTCGGCCCGCGCGCTGCCGGAGGACCAGCCGACGTCCCCCGCCGAGTTTGTCGCCCGCGCTCACCTCGCCGAGCGCCGCCTGGCCGACCGGTCGCTCGACGAGCTCGAGGCCGCGTACGCCGAGGGGCAGAAGCTCTTCTCGTCGCTCGACTCGATCAAGCTCAAGAAGGGGCTTCTGTCCACCGCGGTCATCGCCGCTCAGCACGCCGAAGAGGCTGCACGCGGCGCGGTCTCGGTCACCGACGAAGACACCCCGGCGTACCGGCGCGAGCTGGCGACGACGGTCGACGACTTCGCCATCGCGTTCGACGACTTCGCGCGATCGGCGCAAGAGGACGACCCGATCGTCGCGGCGGTCGGCACGAGCCTCCTCGACGCCGCCGACGCGCTCTTCGACGCCGAACAGGACGAGAGCGTCACCGCCGAGCGGGCGGGCGAGCTCGTCCCCCTCGGCACCATCGAGAAGCTCCGCGAACTCGCGCCCGAACGCCTCAAGGCCTTCGACGCCGAGATCCACACGGCCCTCGCCGGCATCGAGAAGACCATCGCCGAGCTGGTCCCGCAGCCGGAGGGGGCCGACGGCCTGCTCTACCGCTTCAAGATGCTGCTGGGCACCGACCGGCAGGGGCGGTCGATCATGATCCGCTCGCTGTATTCGGCGAAGATCGCCGTGCAGGTCGGCGCGGTGGTGGCGTTCTTCTCGGTGCTGATCGGCGCGGTGCTCGGCGCGGCCGCGGCGTTCTTCGGCGGCTGGGTCGACCGCGTCGTCATCTGGCTCTACTCGACGCTCTCGACCCTGCCGCAGCTCGTGCTGCTGGCGGTGCTGACGTTCATGTTCCTCGGGTCCAGGCTCGAAGGCACGCTCTTCCCGCTCTACGCCGCGTTCTGTCTGACGTTCTGGATCGGCCCCTGCCGCGTCGTCCGCGGCGAGGTGCTCAAGATCCGCCAGCTCGAATACGTCCAGGCCGCCACGGCGATCGGCTTCTCACGTCCCTACATTCTGCTCAAGCACGCGCTGCCCAACACGCTGCACCTGGCGTTCATCAACTTCTCGCTGCTGTTCATCGGGGCGATCAAGAGCGAGGTGATCCTCACCTTCCTCGGCCTCGGCGTCAAGGACGGCGCCTCGTGGGGGATCATGATCTCGCAGAGCCGCCCGGAGGTCGTCATCGGCTTCTTCTGGCAGATCGGCGCGGCCACGTTCTTCATGCTCGTCCTCGTGCTCGCCTTCAACGTCGTCTCCGATGCGCTCCAGGACGCCTTCGACCCCAAACACGTCGGATAAAACACTCCCTGAGAACGCGGAGGAGCGGAGGAAAGCGGAGATGCAGAGCTGTTGTTCAAGCCATATTTTCAACACAGAGGCCGCGGAGAGCCACGGAGAAAAACTTACTGAAAAAACCATCGCTCCGAGCTTTGCCGTGAAGTCTGTGTTTGAAATGTTTTCTCCGCGACTCTGCTCACCTCCGCGTCTCCGCGTTCTCGGGTTCTGAGACTGTGACACACGCCGCCTCCCCCATCCTCTCCGTCCGCCACCTCACGACGCGCTTCCGCACCGACCGCGGCGTCGTGACCGCCGTCGACGACGTCTCCTTCGACGTCTACCCCGGCGAGACCATCGGCATCGTCGGCGAATCGGGCTGCGGCAAGACCGTCACCAGCAAGTCCATCATGCGCCTGCTCCCCGAGCGCACCAGCATGATCGACCCCGCCTCGCAGGTCATGTTCGAGGGCCAGAACCTCGCGACGATCCCCGACGCCGCGATGCGCAAAGTCCGCGGCGACCGCATCGCCATGATCTTCCAGGAGCCCATGACCAGCCTCAACCCCGTCTTCACCGTGGGCTGGCAGCTCGACGAGGCGCTGAAGTATCACACCGATCTCGACAAGAAGGGCCGCCGCGAGCGGGCGATCGAGATGCTCCGGCTCGTGGACATCCCCGAGCCCGGCCGCCGCATTGATGAGTACCCGCACCAGCTCTCGGGGGGCATGCGTCAGCGCGTCATGATCGCCATCGCCCTCTGCTGCGAGCCGGACATCTTGATCGCCGACGAGCCGACGACGGCCCTCGACGTGACGATCCAGGCGCAGATCCTCTCGCTGATGGACGGGCTCAAGAAGAAGCTCAACACGGCGACGCTGCTGATCACCCACAACCTCGGCGTGGTTGCGCAGGTCTGCGACCGCGTGATCGTCATGTACGCCGGCCGGGTGATCGAGCAGGCGCCGGTGCGCGAGCTCTTCCACGCGCCGCGGCACCCCTACACGCAGGCCCTGCTCGAATCCATCCCCAAGGCCGGCCGAAAAGAACACGGCAAGCGCCTGCCGACGATCAAGGGGATCGTGCCGAGCCTCTTCGAGCTGCCCACCGGCTGCCGCTTCCGCGAGCGCTGCCCGTACGCACAGCCCACGTGCGCCGACATCGAGCCGGCGTTGGAACCTGTGTTGATCGAGCAATCAGGCCGAAGCGTACGCTGCCATTTCCCGTTGAATGTCCTTACTCCCGAGAACGCGGAGGTGCGGAGGTGAGCGGAGTCGCGGAGCAAACATATTTAGTGAAACACACAAACCGTGAAGACCCAATACACGGCATAACGAGCCCGCAGCGCAAGCAAGGGCCAGCGAATGCCTACAACGGCCCAACAATCGAGTGCTTTCCCTCGCTTGCGCTTCGGGCTCGCAGTTCAAGCACTTGCCGCTGATTTCTACTCCGTGTCCCTCCGTGACCTCTGTGTTCAAGCCGGTCCGAACTCCGCTCCTCCGCGTTCTCATACGTTCTGACGCCATGCCCCTCCTCGAAGCCCACAACCTCGTCAAGCACTTCCCCGTCCGCGGCGGGGTCTTCAACCGCGTCGTCGGCAACGTCCACGCCGTCAACGGCGTCTCCCTCTCCATCAACAAGGGCGAGGTCGTCGGCGTCGTCGGCGAGTCCGGCTGCGGCAAGAGCACGCTCGGCAAAACGCTCATCCGCCTCATCGAGCCGACCAGCGGCTCAATCCATTTCGACGGTGTCGACATCACCGCCCTCAGCCACAGCCAGATGATCCCCCTCCGCCGCCGCATGCAGATCATCTTCCAGGACCCCTACTCGTCCCTCAACCCGCGCCTCACCGTGCGGCAGACCCTCAAAGAAGCCATCCGCCTGCACAACGTCGTCCCCGCCGGCGACGAGACCGACCGGCTCATCATCGACACCATCCAGCGCGTCGGCCTGCGCAAAGACTCGGCCGACAAGTTCCCCCACGAGTTCTCCGGCGGGCAGCGCCAGCGCATCGGCATCGCCCGTGCCCTCTGCCTCAAACCCGAGTTCATCATCGCCGACGAGCCCGTCTCCGCCCTCGACGTCTCCATCCAGGCCCAGGTCCTCAACCTCATGATGGACCTCAAGGACGAGCTCGGCCTCACCATGGTCTTCATCTCGCACGACCTCAAGGTCGTCGAACACTTCTGCGACCGCGTCGTGGTGATGTACCTCGGCCACGCCGTCGAGACGCTCGACTGCCTCGACATGCACGAGCGTGCGAAGCACCCGTATACGAAAGCGTTGCTCGGGGCCAACCCGATCGACGACCCGGATCAGCGCGGCCGAAAGCCGTTGACCGTGCTGCAGGGCGACGTGCCCAGCCCCTTCAACCCGCCGAAGGGGTGCCCGTTTGTCGGCCGATGCCCGATCGCGATGGAGCGGTGCGCGACCGATCGCCCGGAGCTGCTGCTGAAGGAGAACCAGCTCGTCCCCGCGGCCGCCGGCGGCGTCGAAGAAAAGCGCCCCGCTCCTCACACCCCCGCAACCATCCCCCACGAGGTCGCCTGCTGGGCGGTGGAATAACCCACGACGGCTCCTCCTCCAAGGCTTTTCGAGTGACGGTGGTCCGGCGGCCGATACCGCCTGCATGACCACACTCGGCCGGTCTCCTGTTGTTGGTCCGTCTTCCCCCTCCCGGTGCCTGATCGACCCGGCCGGCGTCGCCGCCCACGGCATCGGCCGCGGCGAGCTGCCTGTCCTCGTCTTCTCCGGCTCGCGCGACGCCCTCGGCGATATCGCCGGCTACTCCACCTGGCAGACCGCCCGCAAATACGCCCTCCCCGATCCGCGGCTGCCCGCGGATGAAGACTTCGCACAACGCGCTGGGCAGTGCCTGGCGATATGGCCGAATACCGCAAACCGTGGCACAGGCGACGGGGGAGCGCCTGTGCTGAGTCTTCAATCACTCGCGCCCTGCGCCGGCGTCTGCTTTGTCTTCGACGACGCCCACCACCCCGGCATCGCCGCGCTGCGTGCGCACAACGCCGAGGAGTTCGAGCACTTCGTCTCCCTCGACCGCCTGACGCCCGCGCACCTGCACGAGCACCGCCTGCGGCGGTTCCTCGCTCAAGTGAACAACCGTCCCATCCTGCTGCTCGGCTACGGCGACCAGGGCCGCCGCATCGCGGCGACGCTCCGCGCACTGCTCGGCGCCGACCGCGCCAGCGAACCAAGCCTGTTCGTCTGCGACGCCTCCCAAGCCCGTGCGGCCCAGGCCCTCGCCGACGGCCTGAACATCGCCACGCTCGACGACCTCGTGCTCGAACACGCGGCGGTCGTCTGCACGCCGCTGGCAAGGCCCGCCGCGTTCGCGCCGATCCTCGACCGTGCGGCACGCGACGGCCGGCCCGTCTTCGACAACGCCCTCGGCTGGGACGCCAAGCCCGAGTACCGCCCGCGCACCGCGGCCCTCCCGCTCTGGCTCTCCCCCACAGCCGACCGGCTGCTCGACGCTTCGGCAACAACGCTCCGCCTCCGCGGCTCGGCCCCGCGCACGCCGTTCACCTTCGCCGTCGTGCGGGACGACCTCCGCCGCCTCGGCCCAGCCACCGTGCCCCACCTCTCGCACGCCGGCCGCGTAACGCTCACGCACGAGAACCCATCATTCGATCTTGCGCAAGCCCTCCCCGATGAGCCGTTAGCACACCTGCTCGCCTCTCGCCGGGGCGCGTCCGTCAACCTCGACGGCCAGTCCAACTACCACGACGCGGCCCTCGGCCTCTTCGCGGCTCGGCGCTTCCTCGCCGAGTTCTTCCCGGCCGAGGTCCGCGGGCTGCTCCCCTCCGAGCTTCGAGCCGCGCTCGGCTCGGGCCACGGCGTCGCGGGGGGGGGCGCGTTCGAGTCGCTCGTCATCCGCTCGTCCTGCGGCCGATCGCTCGGCGCGGCCTTCATGACCCCCGCCGAACAGGTCGCCCTCGGCGTCGCCGCGCGGGCCGGCTGTCCGCACGGTGAGCCGATCATCGAGATCGGCTCGGCGCTCGGCGGCAGCGCCTGCCTCATCGCCGCCGCCACGTCCGACACCTCGCCGCCGATCTGGTCGATCGACCCCGACGCCCCGACCCGCCCGTCGATGCGCATGGCCCTCGAATCCGAGAGCGCTTCGTACGCCCAGCGCCTCACGCAGATCGTCAAGTTCTCCGCAGACGCCGTCGGCGACGTCCAAGCACTCGTCAATCGGCACGGCCGGGCCGGGTTCCTCTTCATCGACGGGCTGCACACCTACGAAGCCGTCACCGACGACATCCGCCACTACCTGCCCTTCCTCAGGCCGGGCGGGCTGATGGGCCTGCACGACGTCAACCCCCGCCACGCGGGCCTGTGGCGGGCCGCCTGCGAGACGATCGACGCCTGCACCGATCTCGCACCCGTCTGCATGGCCGACTCGCTGTTGCTCTTCCGCCGCCGAGCGGAGTAAACAGGGCGATCGGGCGGCAAGCGCTCTACCCTTTCGTCTATGCCCGACTCGCCCGTCGAAAACCACGCCGCCACGCCCGATTCCGAGCACGCTCGCCCGCTCAACTTCCTTCAGCAGATCGTCGAGGAAGACTCGGCGAGCCTCAAGTGGGGCCGCGACGAGCGGGGCAACCCGCGCGTGCACACGCGTTTCCCGCCGGAGCCCAACGGCTTCCTGCACATCGGGCACGCCAAGAGCATCTGCCTCAACTTCGGCCTCGCCCGCGACTACCGCGGCAAGTTCAACCTCCGCTTCGACGACACCAACCCCGCCAAGGAAGAGCAGCGCTACGTCGACGCCATCAAGGAAGACCTGCGCTGGCTCGGCGCCGACTACGCCACGGGCTCGCCCCACGGCGGCGGCCTCTACTACGCCAGCGACTACTTCCAGCAGATGTACGACTTCGCCGAAGACCTCATCAACAAGGGCAAGGCCTACGTCTGCGACCTCTCGGCCGAAGAAGTCTCTGCCCGCCGCGGCAAGCCGGGCATCCCTGCAACGAGTCCCTATCGCGACCGCCCGACCGAAGAATCGCTCAAACTCTTCCGCGAGATGCGCGACGGCAAGCACCCCACCGGCTCCAAAACCCTCCGCGCCAAAATCGACCTCGCCTCCAACAACTTCAACCTCCGCGACCCGGTGATGTACCGCGTGCTCAACCAGCCGCACCACAACACCGGCGAGAAGTGGCGCATCTACCCCATGTACGACTGGGCGCACGGCATCGAGGATTCCCTCGAGGGCATCACCCATTCGATCTGCACGCTCGAGTTTAAAGACCACCGCCCGCTCTACGACTGGTTCATCGACGCGATCAACGAAGGGAGGGGGGGCCGGGACACGCCGATCCACCACGCCCAGCAGATCGAGTTCTCGCGCCTCAACCTCACGTACACCGTGATGAGCAAGCGGTTCCTGCTGCGCCTCGTCGAGGAAAAACGCGTCGCCGGGTGGGACGACCCGCGCTTGCCGACGATCTCCGGCTTCCGCCGCCGCGGCTACACGCGCGAGTCGATCTGGAACTTCTGCGACGAGGTCGGCGCGACGCGCGTCGAGAGCGTCATCGACGTCGGCCGGCTCGAGAACTCGGTCCGCGAGCACCTCAACAAGGCCGCCCCGCGCCGCATGGCCGTCCTGCGCCCGCTCAAGCTCGTGATCGAGAACTACCCCGAGGGCCAGAGCGAAGAGCTCGACGCGGTGAACAACCCGGAAGACGCCGGGGAGGGGGGGGCCGGCTCTCGCAAGGTCCCCTTCTCGCGCGAGCTGTACATCGAGCACGACGACTTCATGGAGAACCCGCCCAAGAAGTTCTTCCGCCTCGCCCCCGGCGTCGAGGTGCGCCTCCGCTGGGCGTACTTCGTCAAGTGCACGGGCGTCGTGAAGGACGCCGCCGGGAACATCACCGAGGTCCGCTGCACCTACGACCCCGCGACCCGCGGCGGCGACGCGCCCGACGGCCGAAAAGTCAAGGCCACGCTCCACTGGGTCTCCGCGCCGCACGCCATGCGCGCCGAGGTCCGCCTCTTCGATCGGCTCTTCGCCGTTGAGGAGCCCGGCAAGGCGACCGGCGAGCTGCTCGACGACCTCAACCCGGACTCGCTGACCGTGCTCGAGAGCGCGATGGTCGAGCCGTCGGTCTCGCCCGCCGCCCCCGCGCCCGACGAGCCGGCGTGGGCCGACGGCATCCGCCGCTTCCAGTTCGAGCGGATGGGGTATTTCTGTTTCGACCCGGACTCCACGCCGGAGCGGCCGGTCTTCAACCGCACGGTGACGCTCAAGGACGCCTGGGCCAAGGCCGCCGGCAAGGGCGGGTAAAACCGCTTGGAGTGAGCCGGGCGTGCCGCCCCGGCGCCTCACACTCACCCGTTCACGACGCCCTCGCCACCTGCGCCGTCTTCGGCTGCGGCGATTCTTTCCCGCTCCCGTTCCCGTTCGCACGCGCACCATCCACCGCCGCACCGGCTCCCGGCGCCCCCCCCATCGCGCCGTCCGTCTTCGCCGTCTCACTCTTGCCCGTCGTCCCGTCGGGGTACGCGATCCGGCCGTGGTAGATCGACGCGAGCGTCTTGGCCGTCGTCTCGACGATGATGTTCAGCTCGCGGAGCGTCAGGTCGCACTCGTCGAACTGCCCGTCGGCCAGCCGCCGGCTCGCCACCGCGCGCACCAGCGCCTCGATCCGCGCCGGCGTCGGGTCGGCCATCGCGCGTGACGCCGACTCGACCGCGTCGCAGACCATGATGATCGCCGCCTCCTTCGTCCGCGGCTTCGGACCCGGATACCGGTACTCGATCTCCGACGGCCCCGCCCCGCTCCCCGCGCCCGCGTTTCCCGACCCGCCCGCGCCCGGCACGACGACCACGCCGCCGCTGCTGGTCCCGCCGCCCACCGACGAGATCGGCGCCACCGCCGCCGCGGCCGCCGCGGTCGACATCGTCCCCCACCCGCCGACGATCCCCGCGCCCGTCGCCGCACGCGTCGGCGCTCCACCGGCCGCCCCCGCCACGTCGCTCAGCCCCGTCGGCGGCGACGCAACCGTGGGCGACGCCTCCTTCTCCTTCTGCGACTGCACCTGCCCCGCGATCAGCGACGCCGCCCCGCCCCCGCCGCCCGTCATGCTCCCGACATTCGCCCCCGCGGCCCCACTCGCCCCGCCTCCGCCGCCGCCGGCCGTGCCGCTCTTTTCCGCCTCGGCCTTCTTCTTGGCGCGGTGGTAGAAATACTCGACCAGCGTCGTGCCGTGGTGGCTCTCGATAAAGTGGTGCAGCGCCCGCGGCAGGCCGAACTCCTTCGCCAGCTCCATGCCGTCCTTCACGTGCCCCACGATGATCAGCAAACTCATCGCCGGGCTCAGCTTGTCGTGCCGATTGAAGCCCGGCGTCTGGTTCTCCACGAAGTAGTCGGGCTTGTTCATCTTCCCGATGTCGTGGTAGAGCGCCCCGACATACGCGAGCAGGCCGTCGGCCCCGATCGCCTCGGCCGCCGCCTCCGCGAGGCTCGCGAGGTTGAGCGAGTGGTTGTACGTGCCGGGGGCGCGCTGCTGCAACTCCCTGAGCAGCGGCTGCTTCGGATCGCGTAGCTCGATCAGCGTCAGCCCCGTCGTGATGCCGAACGACCGCTCCAAGACCGGCAAGAGGAAGACCGTCACCATCGCCACCAGCAGCCCGGCGCTTGCGGCCAATCCCGCGTCGGTGCGGACGATCTGCCGCAGCGACTCGGCCGACGCCGGCAACCCCGCAAGCCCCGCGATGATCGCCCCCACGCCGAGCACCGCCGCGGTCATCACGCCCAGGCGGATCAGCGTGTTGCGGTCGCGCAGCTCGCGCAGGTGCCACACGCCCGCGCCGACGCCCGCGATGATCACCGCCAGCCACCCGGCCGGCAGGTGCAGCGCCTCGCAGACCATCATCGCGTGCAGACCGCCGAACGCCAGGGCCGTGCGCTGGTCGTAGGCGATCGCCAGCAGCACCGCGACCAGCACGCTCGGCCCGATCGCCGTCAGCGCCATCAGCGCCGGCGCCGAGGCCGTCGCCAGGCACGCCGTTGCGACCGTCGTGAAGAGCAGCACGGCCAAGACCGCCAGCCGCATCGGGTTCCGCCTGATCCGCGGCAAAAACAGCCCCGTATACCCCGCCATCGCCGCGACGATCCCCATCGCCACGCCCGCCGCACCCAGCCGCGGCGCCCAGCGAGCAAACGGCGTCGCCGCCGCCTCTTCACGCCGCATCGCCTCGCGCAGCACCTCCAGATTCGTGTCCGTCAACATGTCGCCGCGCCGGAAGATCACCTGCCGATCCGGGTACGGCACCATCTGCACCTGCACCTTCGCCGCCGCCGCCTCTTGCGAAGCAACGCTCGCCGCCTGGTCGTAGCTGTACGTCGGCTTGGTGATCGCCAGCAGCCGGTTCACCACCACGTCGAACAGCTCGCGCTGCAAAAACCCCGACTCCGCGGCGATCCTTTTCGCCTCCGTCGCGTGCTTGTCGCTGCCGACGCTGCACGCCTTGTCCGACTCCACCAAGACCGTCCGCCACCCGCTGCCGCCCCCCCCGCTCGCGCCGCCACCCGCGCCTGCGCCGCCGCTCGGCGTCGATCCGGGCGGCAAGGGGATCCGCAGCTCCATCTCCCGGTTGATCGTCGTCCGCTCGACCTGGTAGGTCTGCGTGTCCAGCAGCGGCGTCCGCCGCAGCCGCTCGCCGAGCCGCCGCGTCTGCTCGAACCACGCCGCCATCCGCTCCGGCTTGTCCGTCTGCGCCCGCACCGCGGCGAGCATCTCCGGCGTCAGCCCGAACTGCTGCCGCAGACCCGGATCCACCTTCTCGATCGCGTCCACATCCGCCAAAACGCTCGGCAGGTTGGCGATCGACGTCTCGATCTCGTCGAGCACGCCGGCGTCGGCGACATACACGCGCGCCGCACGCTGCCGCGCCTCGTCCCGCTTGGCCTCCGTGGCCTTGGTATCAGGAATCTCGAACCCCACGCGGACCGTGCGGGTCTCGGTGGCGACCCGCCCCGACGCCAGGATCGGCTGCTCGCGCGTCCACGCGACCGTCGCCGCCGAGGCCAGCCCCAGCAGCCCCCAGATGAGCAATCCCCACGCGAAGCTCTTCGACCGGACGACCTTGCGCCAGCCGCCCACAGGACGGCCGATCTCCTTGCGGAGCTGCTCCGTCCGTCGCCGGCTCGTGGATTTGACAGGTGTCGGCAACATTCGACAATCTTGAGAGCCAAGGCGTCAGCGAGCGTCGCCCCCCCGGCTTCCCCCGCTTTACTCCGTTGACCCCTCCGTCGATCCCCCTCTATCGGCCGAACTCCTCCCGCTCGCTTGCCTTGCCCCCTTTCCCTTTCCTTACTCCCCCTTCTCAGGGGCTGGAAATACCTCTTCGGATCCTTCTGATCTATACGCGGGCGCGGCGGGCGTTGATTGGTCCATCGGCGACATCACCGGCAGACTTGTCCCCACAAACGGGGCGTCGGCGTACGCCTCGACGATCCGCTGCACGAGGTTATGCCGGACGATGTCCGCCTGGGTCATCCCCACAAACGCGACGCCCGGCACGCGGGCCAGCCGCCGGGCGGCATCGATCAGCCCGCTCTCCCGCGGATCGGGCAGGTCGATCTGCGTGACGTCGCCGGTGACGATCATCTTGCTCCCGTGCCCCATGCGGGTCAGGAACATCTGCATCTGGCCGCGGGTCGTGTTCTGCGCCTCGTCGAGGATGATGACCGCCTGGTTGAGCGTCCGCCCGCGCATGTACGCCAGCGGGATCACCTCCACCACGTCGCTCGTCATAAACCGACGGATGGTCGCGTAGTCCATCATGTCGTTGAGCGCGTCAAACAGCGGCCTGAGATACGGGTTCACTTTCGCCTGCAAGTCGCCCGGCAGAAAACCCAGCCGCTCGCCCGCCTCGACGGCCGGACGCACCAGGATGACCTTGCGGACCTGGTGCAGGCGGAGCATGTGCACCGCGGCCGCCACCGCCAGGTACGTTTTGCCCGTGCCGGCCGGGCCGATGCCGAAGACCAGGTCGTGATCGCGGATCGCGTCGAGGTACGCCTGCTGATTCGCCGACTTGGCCCGCACCTGCCTGCCCCCCCCACCCGGCCCCCCCGCGCTGCCGTACGTGCCGATCTCGTCGTCCCACGTCGGGCTGGGGTTTTCGTCCGCGTCGTCGTCGGTGGACTCGCGGAAGCCCCCCGACATGCCCTGGCCGATGAGGTCGATGATCTCCTGGCGGTTGAAATGTCTGCGATGACCGCCGCCGGGCGCACGGGAGGCGGCCTGCATGAGTCGTTCGAGGACGCCGCGTGCGACGCGGACGGCGTCGGACTCGCCGGAGACGACCACGGAACCCTCGCGGGCCGCTATCCTGACCCCGAGGGCTTCGCGCAGGATTTTGAGGTTGCGGTCGGCCGCGCCCAGCACGCTCACCCGCTCCGCCCCCTGAGGCACGTTGATGCTGAACTCCACGAACAAGTGTATGGCCCGGGCCGGGCTCTCGTATCGAGCGCCGACGAGCCCGAAGCGCCAGCGAGGGTGGGCGCACGATACTGTCGCAACGGGCCGATCGGCGCTGGCCCTTGCTTGCGCTGCGGGCTCGTCTGTTGTTGCAGCCTGTCTACTCGCCTCTTGCGGATTATCATCTTCATCCGCCGCCCCTCCCGACGACGCCGTCATCGTGGGCTCGGACGAGGCCGATCCGTCGGGGGCTGAGAACCTGCCGCCGGGGAGTCGAGCGTGGGTGGTGGGCGACTGGGACGACGTCTACGCCGCGGCCCTGGTCGGCACCGAGCAGGCCGACTGCGCGATCGTGCGCGTCCTTGAATCTACCGAGAAGACGTGGAAGGCCGAGATCAAGTCCGTCCGCGACGAGCACGGCACGCTGACCGCCTTCCGCTGCCACGGCCGCTGCACCGGCACGCCGGAACAACTCGCCGACGCCAACATCACCCTGGTCTGCTCGCTCGGCGTCTTCGGCAACGCCGAGACTGAGCAAGACATTCTCGTCAAAACCACTCGGCGACTGCGCGATCTTCACGGCGTCGAGTTTGCGCCGATTCGGTAGCCCAGTTTTACCACAGAGGCACAGAGGACACAGAGTTCACAGAGAAAGAGATTCAAACCGTGTTGAACGCGAAGGCGTCGAAGACTCGAAGAAGAATCATGCTTGGAGTTTTCCTCCGCGACCTTCGTGTCTTCGCATTGAAAAAAAATCTTTCCTTTGTCTTCCTCTGTGAACTCTGTGTCCTCTGTGCCTCTGTGGTAAATATGAGGGTGCGATCACTCAGGGGTAGTCCTGCCTCGTCGGCCGAATCAGGATATCGCTCACGTGCACGTTCGCCGGCTGGGCGAGCACGAAGCCCACCGACCTCGCCACGTCCTTCGGCTCCAGCACCGGCCCCAGCTTGTTCACCACGTCGTTGTACCAGCTCTCGGCGTACCCCGCGACCCCCTGGAACTCGCTGGTCACAAACCCCGGCTCGATCAGCGTGACGCGGATGCCCCTCGCGGCCAGCTCGCGGCGGACGCCCTCCGCCATGCCGTGCACCCCGAACTTGGTCGAGCCGTACATCGACGAGAAGGGCGAGACGTGCCGCCCGACGACCGAGCCGATCACCACGATGTCCCGCGGCGTGCTCAGCCACACCCCGTCCACGCCCCCTGGTTCGGGAACCGCCGCGAGCATCTTCTCACCGGCGGCCCGGATCAGCTTGGCCGCGCCGAGGAGGTTGGTGCGGATGACCTCGTCCCACTCGCCGGGGTCGGAGGTCATGACGCTGCCGTTGAGCCCCCGTCCGGCGTTGACGATCACCGCCGAGGGGTGCTCGCCGAAGGTCTCTTTGGAGACGGCGAACATCGAGGCGATCACGCCGTCGTCGGCCGTATCGCCGGCAGCCGCGGCGGCCACGATGCCCCCCCCACCCTTCGGCCGATCCTTGCCGTGTTTGGCGTTCAGCTCTTTGGCGAGCGCGTCGAGCTTCTCCGCACGGCGGGCGTTGAGCACGACCCGTCCGCCCCCGGCCGCGACGGCCTCCGCGACGGCTTTTCCGATGCCGGCGCTGGCGCCGGTGACGAGGACGATCCGGTTGGCAAGCTCACTCATGCGGGACGATAGGCCAGAATCACCTGATCGCCTTGCACGCAGGGAGCAGGGAGCAGGGAGCAGGGATTGATTCTCCTGCTGCCTGCTCCCTATTCCCTGTTGCCTACTTCAGCCTACTTCTTCCCCGTCCCGATGCCGCGTCGGAACTCCTCTTCCGTCAGCGCGTCCTGCTGCTGGGTGAGCACGTCGATGCGGAAATACTTCGACGGCGAGTTGTCGAGCCGCGACTCGCCGTAGATGTAGCGGTCGCCGGGGAGCGCGGGGAGCTTCTGCGAGAAATACCCCCGGCGGTCGGCGCGGACGACCTCCGGCGAGACGCCCTGACCCACGTAGAGCGTGACGGTCGCCCCCGGCGTGGTCGAGCCGCGGATGAAGACCTCGATCGCGGTGGCGATGTAGTTGCTGCGGTAGAGCGCGTCGACGCCGACGAGCTGGAACTCGATCCGCTCGCCCGCCGGGATCGAGCGGTGCTGGCCGGTGTCCCCCAGCTTCTTCACCGCCCGCCACCAACGGCTGTCCTCACGGTCTCCCCCGCTTCCACTCAGCCGTTGAAGGTCCGCATCCACCGCGTCCATCGCGGCAAACGACCCCAGCAAGATGCTCGACTCGTAGTCGCGGATCGCCGTGTTCCCCACCGGCTGCTTCTCGCGCAGCACCCGCTCCGTCGGCGGCCGCGCCGAGTGCGACGCCAGGATCGCCTTGATCCGCCCCCACTCGTCGAGCACCGGGGGCTTGGAACGGTCGGCGTCGCGGACCAGCCGCACGTTCTCGAAGACGAGCGTGATTTCGACGGCGTTGCTGCTGCGGCGCTGCTGCGTGCAGCCGACCACGCCGCACGCGACCACGACGAGGCAGATCAAGATCAATCGATGGAGCATGGCGAGGATGATTGGTCTCAAGGGTTCTATGTATACCCATCTTTGCGTGAATACGCTACTCGGCCACCGACAATATCTCGGAGAACGCGCCACCGCCCATCGGCCGTTCTCGTTGATATCGACGATCCATCCTCGCTCGCGCTTCGGGCTCACTTCCCTGTTGCACTCCAGGCTTGAGCCCCCAAACTCGACGATCAACCATGCCCAAGCCTCCCGCGAACGTCCCCCTCTTCGGCTCGCACCTCTCCATCGCCGGCTCGATGACCAACGCCCTCCGCGAGGCCGAGTCGCTCGGCCTGCGCACGGTGCAGGTCTTCACCAAGAACCAGCAGCAGTGGAAGGCCCCGCCGCTGAAGGACGACGCCGTCGACGAGTGGCTGAGCGAGCTGAAACGGCTCGGCTGGGAGGACCGGACTGTGTCCCACGCCTCGTACCTCATCAACCTTGCCTCGCCCGACCCGGAGCTGTGGAAGAAATCCGTGGACCTGATGACCGAGGAGATCGAGCGCTGCGATCGGCTCTCGATCCGGTATCTCGTCCACCACCCCGGCTCGTACAAATCGTGGACGCTCGACGAGGGGCTGGCCCGGATCGCCGAAGCGTACCGGGAGCTCTTCAAGCGGACGCCCAAGGCCAGCGTCGTCTCGTGCCTGGAGAACACGGCCGGGGGCGGCTCGCTCATCGGCGGCCGATTCGAACAGCTCGCCCGGCTCCGCGACCTGATCCTTGAATCGACCGACACCCTGAAGAAGGGGTCGTTCAAGGAGCGGCTCGGGTTCTGCATCGACACCTGCCACGCGCACGCCGCCGGCTACGACATGAGCACGCCCGCCAAGGCCAACGCCGCCCTCGACGAGTTTGACCGGGTCTGCGGCCTGGCCCACATCAAAGTTCTCCATCTTAACGATTCGAAGGGCAAAGCCGGCAGCCACCTCGACCGGCACCAGCACATCGGCGAGGGGGAGATCGGCGAAGGGGGATTTTCGGCGGTCCTGGCCCGAAGTGGGCTCTCGGACGTGCCGATGATCCTGGAAACCCCCAAGGGCGTCGTGCCCGAGGGGGAGGCCAAGGGCGAGCCGTGGGACACGGTGAACCTCCGCCGGCTCTACGCCCTGCTCCCCGGCCGACCGACGCCGCCCCCCCCGCCCTCCGCCGCCCCGGAATCCGTTGCCCGCAAGACCACGCCCTCGAAGAAACCCGCACGCCGACCCGCGGCCAAGACCACGGCTTCCGCCGCATCGACCAGGAAGACAACGCCCCGATCGACGAAATAACCACCCGCCTCGCCGTCGCCGAGCGACGAACCATCCCCCGGCTTCTAACGTAGCCCTCTCGTTTGCTGATCCCCGCTCCCCTCCTCTTCATCGCGTTCACGCGAATCAACCGGAGACCCGACGTGCCGACTTCTGACCACCGCCGTGTCCTCTCGCCTGTCTGGCTGGCCGCCGTCGCGGCTCTCGGTGCGGCGGTCCTGCCCGGCTGCCAGAACCCGTTCTCTCCCAAGCCCGGCGAGATGGACGGCGAGACGCTCGACGCCTCGCCGGGGATGCTGCACGTCAAGGCGGCCAACGAGAACATCCGCGCCGGCGACACCGAGGCCGCCCTGCGCGAGTTCGAGCAGGCGATCGCGGTCAACCCGAGCCTCACCCAGGCCCACATGGGCATGGGCGACATCTACCGCATGCAGGGCGACTACGCCAAGGCCGAGGAGAAATACGGCAAGGCGGCGGAGATCACGCCGCGGGACTTCGACGCCCAGTTCTACCACGGCCTGATGCTGCACATGCTCGACCGCGTGCGCGAGGCGATCGGGGCGTACCTGCGGGCGCTGTCGATCCGGCCGGACGACTTCCGCGCCACGCTCAATCTCGCGACGGCGTACTACCAGCTCGACGAGAACGCCAAGGCCCTGGAGTTCGGCCTGCGGGCGGTGAGCCTCAACCCGCGCGACGGGGCGGCCCGCTTCAACCTCGGCTCGATCTACGCCGCACTCGGCCGGCACAACGAGGCGATCGTCGAGTATCAGCAGGCGACGGAGCTGCTCCCGCTGACGCCGGAGCTGCTGATGAACCTCGCCGACAGCCTCGGCAAGGTGGACCGCTACGCGGAGATGAGGACGACGCTGGCGGAGGTGATCCGCAGCGAGCCGACCGCGGCCGCGTACGAACGACTGGGCTTCGCCGAGTTCCGCCTCCGGCACTACGACGACTCGCAGAAGGCCTTCGAGAGCGCCCTGGAGCTGGAGCCGGACTACTACCCGGCGCTCAACGGCCTGGGCGTGTGCATGCTCAACCGGTGGATCTGGTCGAGCAAGAGCAACGACCTGGCGCGTGAACGCGGCGTGGCGGCCCTCCGCCGCTCGCTGCAGATCGAGCCCGACCAGCCGCGGATCGTCGAGCTGCTGAGCCGGTACGGGATGTAGAGGCTGGCGTGTGGCGTGAGGCGTCGGGCGTCTGTCGCTGGGATGGTTTACGCCAGCGAAGAGTTCCCGGCAGCTCCCTCCAAACTGTCATGACACCGACGCCCCACGCCTGACGCCTCACGCCCGCATCTATCATCCCCCATGCCCACCCCTTCCGTCCTCGAGTGTTTTCCCACGCCCGGCCGGCCCGACGCCGAGCCGATCGTCATCGAGCACATCTCCGACGAGTTCACCTCCGTCTGCCCCGTCACCGGGCACCCGGACTTCGGCACGATCACGCTGCGCTACCAGCCCAAGCCGGCCGGCAAAGAAGGGAAGTGCGTCGAGCTCAAGAGCCTCAAGCTCTACTACCAGTCGTTCCGCAACGAGGGGATCTATTACGAGGCCGTGACGTACACCATCCGCGACCACCTCGTCGGGGCGACCGACCCCACGTGGCTGCAGATCATCACGAGCTGGAAGGGACGCGGCGGCATCCGCTCAATCATCCGCGCGGACTTCGGCGATGTCCCGGCGCATTGCCGCGGAGTATGAAGGCGTCTGTCGTCTGTCGTCAGGCGTCAGGCGTCGTGTCTGGAGTGTTATCGACATTCGGCATTGCAGAATCGTGCGTTCTTCCGAACCGCACGCCCCAGTCGTGTCTCGAACTGTCATGACACCGACGCCCCACGCCTGACGCCCGACGCCTGCCTTTTACATTACGCCGCGTCGCTGCCGGCGCGGACGCGTTTGCAGGCCAGCAGGAGCGCCCGCAGCTCCTGCTCGGCCTCGACGACGCTCATGCTGGAGGTGACCGCGCGATAGGCGATCGAGGCGAAGTCGGCCAGGCGCATGAACCCGAGCGTGGGGGCCGAGCCGCGGATCTGCGCGCACACGCGCCGGACCGTGTCGGCGTCGGCGCTGTTGACGGCCTTTTCCAGCACGTTCGTCATCTGCTTCAGCTCGCCGACGAACGACGGGATCTCGCTGAAGAGCGGGTCGCTCGCCGTCAGCGTGGTGTAGAGCGGCCCGCCGCCGATCGACTTGCTCTTTTCCAGCAGCAGCACCTCGCCGAGCACGCTGAAGAGCCGCTCGCGCGTCGTCGGCTTGATGAGGAAGTTGTCGGGGCGCAGCTCGCCGGGGGCGATCCGGTCGGCCGACGCCCCGTCGGCGGTGATGAGGATGAACGGCACCTCCGAGCCCATCTCGCGCAGCTTCTTGAGGATGTCCAGCCCGTTGCCGTCGGGCAGGTCCTTGTCGCAGACGATGATGTGGTAGTCCGGCGAGAGCCGTTCGACGCCCTCCTCGAAGGTGTTGGCGAACGTCACGTCCATGTTGGTCTCGGCGAGGAAGTGGCGGATGAGGCGGCGGTCGAGCTCGTTGTCCTCGATGTAGAGCAGCTCGCCGCGGAGCGAATCGGGGGAGACGCGTTCGAGGACGAACCCGCCGTCGGAGGGGTCGAGCTTGAGGATGCTGCGGACGTCGATGGGCTGGTCGAACCTGATGCCGAGTTCGTGGACCTTGCCGGAGACGTGGCGGACGCGGACGACCTTGCCGGGGACTTTCAGCTCGCCGCGGTCGGGGTGGGGCAGGGTGATGGTGCACTTGGAGCCGAGGTGGACGTAGGCGGAGTGGAAGAGCGCGATGCCGCCGCGTGAGAGGTTTCGGCAGGCGTAGGAGAGGGTGGTGAGCGCGCCGCCGGGGTGCTGCAGCTCCATCTTGATCGGGCGGCGGTCGAAGGGCCACCGCTTGAACTCGCGCTTGCTGGCGCCCTCGGGGGCGGTCGCCTCGAACTCGATCTCGGCGCGGAGCTTCTCCAGCTCGGCCTTGGACATGCGAAGGGTGGTGTCCGGCTTGGCGTCCGGCGAAAAGGTGTAGGTCGCTTTCGAGTGCGGCTGCGGATTCGGCACGACAGCTCCGATCAGGGATCGGTTCCCCCGCCCTTCCCGCCCCAAGACGATCATGGTCCCTATCCCAAGGATCGACGCGCACGGCGCGGGCGTTGAGCCCTCCCCGGCGTGCCGGTCACCGGCACCCCGGACAATCCCCCCGTTTCGCCTTTTTCCTCGACGGGCGCGCCGTCCCGGCCCGTCACGGCACGGCCCGTCCGCGGAGCAGTTATCCGCACGCGGACCGCTCGCCATATGGTTTTCGGACGTGTGATGTGAGACGCGAGCCGATGACCGAGCGAGCCGCCATGACCAACGCGCTGATGTGGTTCCGGGCCGACCTTCGTGTGCACGACAACACGGCGCTGTGGCACGCGATGAAGACGTGCCGCGGCGGAGGCGGGGAAGCCGGGGGCGTGATCGGCGTCTTCACGATCTGCCCGGCGCAGTGGAAGAAGCACGACTGGGCCGGGGTGAAGGTGGACTTTCTGCTGCGGACGCTGAAGGTATTGAGCGACGACCTGGCGGCGGTGAACATGCCGCTTGTGGTGCTGGAGTGCCCGACGTTCAGGGACGTGCCGCCGCTGCTGCTGGCAACGGCGAAACAACACCGCTGCGGCTCGCTCTTCTTCAACGACGAATACGAGGTGAACGAGGCCGAGCGCGACGCCGACGTGCGCGAGCTGTTCGAGCAGAACGGGCTGGAGGTCGAGTCGTTCACGGATCAGGTGGTGCTGCCGCCGGGCTCGGTGCGGACGGGTGAGGGCCGCTATTACACGGTCTTTACGCCGTTCAAGAAGGCGTATTACGCCGAGCTCGACAGGCGGCGTGGCGGGGCTTCGGGAAAAGGCTCGCCGATCGAGCCGCTGGCCAAGCCGCGGAAGCTGGAGACGGTTGTTGATGAGAAACCGTCGAACGTCCCGGCGGGCGTCGAGGGCTTCGAGAGCCATGTGACGAAGGACGTGCGCGAAAAGCTGTACCCGGCCGGCGAGCACGCGGCGATGAAACGGCTGAAGGCGTTTCTCGCGCGCAAGGCGGAGTCCTACAAGGACCGGCGCGATTTCCCCGCCGAGGACGCGACGAGCGTGCTCTCGCCGTATCTGGCGATCGGCGCGGTCTCGCCGCGGCAGTGCTTCCACGCGGCCGTCGAAGCCAACGGCGGCCGGCTCGACAACCCGAAAAACCCCGGCCTCTCGGCGTGGATCAGCGAGCTGACGTGGCGCGAGTTCTACAAGCACATCCTTGTGGGCTTCCCGCGCGTGTCGAAGGGCCGCGCGTTCAAGCCGGAGACGGACAAGCTGACGTGGCGCTCCGACGAGCAGGATTTCGCGGCGTGGTGCGAGGGGCGGACGGGCGTGCCGATCGTCGACGCGGGGATGCGGCAGCTCATGGCGACCGGCTGGATGCACAACCGCCTGCGCATGGTCGCCGCGATGTATCTCACCAAAGACCTCTTCATCGACTGGCGCTGGGGCGAGCGGCACTTCATGCAACACCTCGTCGACGGCGACCTCTCGCAGAACAACGGCGGCTGGCAGTGGTCGGCGTCGACGGGCAACGACGCCGCCCCGTACTTCCGCATCTTCAACCCGGTCTCGCAGAGCCGAAAGTTCGACGCCGACGGCCTGTTCATACGGCGGTACGTGCCGGAGCTGGCCTCGCTCGACGGCGGGCCGGGGGGGAAGGGCGAGATCCACGACCCGTCGGAGATGCCCGAGCTGGCGCGTGCACAGATCGAGTATCCCCCGCCGATCGTCGATCACAGTGCGGCGCGGGACCGGACGATCAAGGCGTTCCAAGCGCTGTGAACGTCCAGCGTGTTCAACAAGGTGGATTAAACGAAAACCGAGGGGTTTGAGGGTCCCTCGGTTGGTTCGATGTCTGTGTTGGCTCCCGACGGCTTATTCCAGAGCCGCGGCGCCCGAGATGATCTCGGTCAGCTCGGTGGTGATCTGCGCCTGGCGGGCGCGGTTGTACTGCCGGGTGAGGTTTTTGCCCATCTTCCCGGCGTTGTCCGTCGCGGACTTCATCGCCACCATGCGGGCGACGTGCTCCGACACGATCGCGTCGTTGACCATCTGCAGGAGCGTCGTCTTGACGGCCTCGGGGACCAGGCTCGCCAACAGCTCCTCCGCCGGCGGCGAGAACTCGTACTCCACCGCCACGCCGCCGACCTTCTTGGTTTCGCCCTCGGCCTTGGCAGGTGGAGGCGTCAGCGGCAGGAGCTGCACGACGTCCGCCTTCTGCCGCCCCGCCGAGATGAACCGCATGTACGCGACGTGCACCGACGCCAGCTCGCCGGCGATGAAGCGGTCCATGTAGTTCTGCGCGACGCGCTCGACGTCGTCGTAGGTCGGCTTGTCGCCGAAGTGGTGCTGCTTGGCGACGCTCACGCCGTTGTATTTCAGGAACCCCGCGCCCTTTTTGCCCACGACCTCGACGACGCTCGGCTTGCCCCCGGCGAGACCCCGCAGGTGCGCCAGTGCCGCACGGAGGACCGAGCCGTTATACGGCCCGCACAAGCCGCGGTCGGAGGTGATGATGAGCGTGAGGGCCGCGCCGGACGAAGAAGGCTTGGCCGACAGCAGCGGGTGCGACACACCTTCGCCGACCGCCCCGCCGAGCTCGCGCACCAGCTCGAAGATCCCCTCGGTGTACGGCTTGGTGGCCGTGGCGCGCTGCTGGGCGCGCGCAAACTTGCTCGTGGCGATCATCTGCATCGTCTTGGTGATCCGCCGGATGTTCCCGACGGCCTTGATGCGCTTCTTAATCTCGCGGGTCTTTCCCATAGGGCAGGGAGTATAGACGGAAAAAGGGAGCAGGGAACAGGCAATAGGCAGCAGGAACACAGACATGCGAGGCAGGCTTTATCCTGCTCCCTGCTCCCTATTCCCTGCTGCCTTTGCCTTTATCCCGCCTTGGCCAGCCTCGGCTTGGCCGAGGAGACGTCGGAGCAGACGACCCGGTTCCTCCCGCCGTGCTTGGCGGCGTACAGGTTCTTGTCCGCCACCTCGATCCACTGATCCGCCGAGAGCGCGCACGCCCCGTTCGACCCCGCCAGCCCGATCGAAACGGTCGTTGTGTGTTCGGGATGCCGCGGCCAGTTCAGCTCGCTGAAGGCGACGCGGATCCGCTCGGCCACCACCTTGGCCTCTTCGGCGACGGTGTTGGTCATGATGAGGGCGAACTCCTCGCCGCCGTATCGGCACGCGATGTCCGGCGTGCGGCACTCGTCCTGCAAGAGCTGGGCGAAGCGCTGCAGCACCTCGTCCCCCGCCGGGTGCCCGTAGGTGTCGTTGATCCGCTTGAAGAAGTCGACGTCGAGGATCGCCAGCGAGAGCGGGTGATTATAGCGGACGCACTCGGCGACCTTCTCCTTCCAGCGTTTGTCGAAGGCCGCCCGGTTGCCGAGGCCCGTGAGCCCGTCGACGTCGGCCCGCTCGGCCAGCAGCTTGAGCAGGCGGTCCATGCGGAGGGCCGCGCGGAGCCGCGCCCGCAGCTCGGCCAGGTCGAAGGGCTTGGTGACGTAGTCGGTCGCCCCCAGGTCGAAGGCGGTCACCTTGTCCTCGGACCCCTGCAGGCCGGAGAGGACGATGACCGGGACGTTGTGCGTCGCGGCGTTGTCCTTGATCCGCCGGAGCACCTCGAAGCCGTCCACCTCGGGCATGTCGAGGTCGAGGAGGATGCACGAGGGCCGCTCGACGGCGAGCGACTCGATCGCTTCCTTGGGCTTGGTCATGCCGACCAGGCGGATGGGCTCATGGCGCAGCCGCGCCTGGAGCAGGCGGTGCACGTCGATCGAGTCGTCGATGACAAGCACCAGGGGGTTATCGTCTGTGCGCTGGGTCACTGGGGCGGCTTCCCTCACACATCAACCGGGGGCCTCCGCCCGCGGGGACACACAACTCAGGCGGCGCGCACGCGCCGGCACAGATCGAGCAGTCGGTCGAGTTCCGGTTTGACCCGTTGGACGGCCTCGGCCTCGTCGGCGGAGGCCAGCGAGATGAGGCGGCCCTCGAGCACGCCCGCCCGCTCGCTGATGCCGGCAAAGCCGTAGCCCGTCCCCGCGCCCTTGAGCTGGTGGGCCAGGCGTTTGAGCGCGGCCGCCTCGCCGGTCTCGTAGGCCCTGGTGAGGGCCGCGATCCGGTCGGGCAGCTCGTCAACAAAGAGGGATACCAACTCGGCCATATCCGGGTCATCCGCGAACGAACTGATAACCGGACCGTTGCGGTCCGACGATGGGGGAAGCGTCGCCATGATCACCTCCGGTCAAAGCCCATCGGCGTTCTGGCCGGACCGGTTGACGCGCCGGGCGACCCGGCCGGGCCCTTTTAACCCCCCCACGCCGCGCCGAACCACTCACCGGCCAATGTTGAACTTTTCTCGGGTTATCGCCCCTCACACGACCAAGGTGAAGACCCGGGTGGGCATCACCGGCGTGCTGCACCTCAGCCGAGAACGCGCGGCGTGAGACCGTTCTCGGCTTCCTCCAGCCGCAGCGCCGCGTTGATGAGCCCCAGGTGCGAGTACGCTTGCGGGTAGTTCCCCAGCGCCATGCCGTGCATGGTGTCGTACTCCTCCGAGAGCAGGCCCAGCGGCCCGGCGGCGTTGCAGTAGTGCTCGAAGAGCTCCCGGGCCTCCTTCACCCGCCCGATGAGCGCCAGCGACTCCACCAGCCACGCGGTGCAGAGCATGAACGTCCCCTCCACGCCCGGCAGGCCGTCCTCGCTGCGGTAGCGCATCACGCCCTTGCCGTCGCTCAGCTCCCGCTGCACGGCGTCGACGGTCGCGATGACGCGGCGGTCGTCACCCGGTAACAACCCGCTCAGCCCCACCCACAGCGACGCGGCGTCGATCTCGTCGGAGTCGTACCAGCCGGTGAAGGCCTGCACCTTCTCGTGCCACCCCTTCTCGAGGACCTCGGCGCCGATGCGGTCGCGCAGGTTCGCCCACTCGGTCGGCGAGCGGCCGAGCACCGACTCGCCGATCTGGATCGCCCGGTCGACGGCCATCCAGCACATCGTCTTGCTGTAGATGTGGTGGCGGGGTGCTTCGCGGATCTCCCAGATGCCGTGGTCGGGGTCCTGCCAGCGGTTCTCGACGGCGTGGACCATCGCCTCGACGAGCCGCCAGTATTGCGGCGTGATGGGCGCGCCGCACTCGGCGAGGGCCGCCACCAGCGAGACGATCGGGCCGAAGACGTCGAGCTGCACCTGGTTGGCCGCGGCGTTGCCGACGCGGACGGGCTTGGAGCCGCCCCACCCGCTCAAGTCGCCGACCTCGCCCTCGGGGCCCAGCTCGGTGCCGTCGACGCGGTAGATCGGGCGGAGCCGATCGGGCGAGGGGAGCGTCTCGACGATGTGCCCGAGCCAGTCGAGCAGGCGGATGGCGGTGCCGGTGTTGCCGAGGCGCACCAGCGCCGTCGCCGCCAGCGCGCCGTCGCGCGGCCAGCAGAAGCGGTAGTCCCAGTTGCGCACGCCCCCGAGGTGCTCGGGGAGGCTGGTCGTGCCGGCCGCGGCGATCGCGCCCGTGGGCGCCTGGCTGAGCGCCTTGAGCGCCAGCGCGCTGCGGGCGACCAGCCTGGTCTTGACCGACGGCAGGGTGAGGGTCGAGAGCCAGTTGGACCAGAACAGCCGCGTCTGCGTGCGGCGAGTCGGCTCGTCGAGCGCCGACGCCTTCATGCTCGCCGAGCCGTAGCGCAGCTCGAGGATCAGCGGCTCGCCCGCTTTCAGCTCGTGCGTGGCGACGGCGGCGTGGTGGTGCCCCTCCTCGACGATCCGCCACGCGACGCCGGGCGAGACGAGCGCGATCGGGTCCGGCCAGCCCTCGACGAGCAGGCCGCTCCCCCCCGCTGCTCCCTTTTCCCCTCCCGATGCGCCGCCCTCGTGCGTGCGCAGGTGCGTCGGGAGGCGGCCGAAGTCGTGCCTCGGCGCGAAGCGCAGCCGCACGGTGCCCGTGCCCTCGATGCGGCGGATGAAGTCGGTCCGCCCCGCACGCTGGTACGGCTTGCCCCCCGAACAGTCGAGATAGTCCGTGACGGTGAACGTCGGCCACGTGGTCGTCAGGATCATCGAGTCGTCGTCGTACTGCTGCTCGGGCAGCGTGTTGGCGGCCGGGGGCGTCGGCTCGGCGTCGAACGAGCCGTGCTCGGGCCCGCCCAGCAGCTCGGCGAACGCCGAGGGCGAGTCGATCCGCGGCAGGCACATCCACACCAGCCGCCCGCGCGGGTCGATGAGCGCCAGCGTCCGCTGGTCCGACAAGACCGCGTGCCGCTCGATCGGCACGCGACGCCGGTCCGCCTCGGCGTTGGCGCGCGATCGCATCTCGACCAGCATCTCCACCAGCTCGCGCACGTCGGCCTGCGCGGGGATCGTGAACTTGGCGCACGTCCCCGGCTGCCCGTCCTTGCCCGGCGGCGGCGGGGTGACGCGCACGCTCACGTCGTCGGCGCTGAGCGTGCGGAACGCGGCCTCGTCGGTCGTGTCGTCGCCGATGAACAGCACCGCCTGGGCCGAGAGCTTCCGCCGGACGTGGTCGAGCGCCAGCCCCTTGTCCGGCTTGCGCACGCCGAACTCCAGCACCTTGTGCCCGTGCAGGTAGTGCAGCAGCGGCTTGTTCTCCAGCTCGGCAAGCGCCTGCTCCACCGCGCGCTTGCCCGCCTCGGGCGCGGCCATGCGGTAGTGCAGCGCCACCGCCGAGTGCTTCCGCTCGACCAAGAGCCCGTCGGCTTGGGCGGCGATCCGGTCGAGGATCTCCTCGGTCTCCTGCAGCGTCACGGACTCTTCGGCCGAGAGCGGCCCCTGCACCAGGCTGGCCCCGTGCCCGCCGACGAGCCATCCTTCGGTCACGCGTTCGAGCCCGGCCTTGTCGCGCAGGAACGACTCGTCGCGTCCGGAGATGACCGCGACGTGGGTGGAGCGCATCCGCGCGAGGCGGTGCAGCAGCTCGACCAGGTGCGGGTCGGGGCGGGCGTCCTCGGGCTTTTCGACGATGGGCGCGAGCACGCCGTCGAAGTCGCTGGCGACCAGCAGCACCGGGGCGGCGACCATCGTCGCGATCGCCCGCCGGAGTTCATCACTGATCGGGCTCATGCCTCGAGGGCCTCCATGAAGCGGGCGGCCCAGGCGTGGACGTCGCTCCGCCGCACGACCGCGCGGAGCGCCGACATCCGCCGCACCGACTCGGCGCGCGGCATCGACAGGGCCGCGGCGAAGGCCTCGCTGGTGCCGCGCGTGTCCCGCGGGTTGACCAAGAGCGCCCGCTTGAGCTCGCTGGCCGCCCCGGCGAACTCGCTGAGCACGAGCACGCCGCTGTTGTCGTTGCGCGTGGCGACGTACTCCTTGGCCACCAGGTTCATGCCGTCGCGGAAGGGGGTCACGACCATCACATCGGCCGATCGGTAGTAGGCGATGAGTTCTTCCGGCGAGAGCGTCCTGCGGAGGTAGTGCACCGCGACGCGGCCGGGCTCGCCGAACGAGCCGTTGATCCGCCCGACGTGCCGCTCGATGTCCTCGCGCATCTTCTTGTACTCGGGCACGGGGTCGCGGCTGGGCACCGCCACCTGGATGAGCACGCAGTCGTTCACGCTTGCCCCGCCGCCCATCCCGGCCTTGCCCTTCTGCAGCATGTGCTCGAAGGCCAGCAGCCGCGCGTCGATCCCCTTGGTGTAGTCGAGGCGATCGACGCCCAGCAGGATCTTCCGCTCGGAGCCGACGCGCGAGCGGATGAGCTGGGTGAGCTCCTGCACGCGCCGGCCGTGCGCGCCGTTGGAGTAGCGGTCGAAGTCGATCGAGATCGGGAACGCCCCGGCGACGACGCGGCGGCCCTCGTAGTCGATCGAGAACCCCGAGCCGCCCGCGTCCGTCAGCGCCCGGCTGGCCCGCGCGAAGTTGTGCGCCGACGAGGCCGTCTGGAACCCGACGACGTCGGCGCCGAGCAGCCCTTCCAAAATCTGCTTCCGCCACGGCAGCCACGCGAACAGCTCTTCGGGCGGGAAGGGGATGTGCAGGAAGAACCCGATCCGCACGTCCGGGCGGAGCCTGCGCAGCATCGCCGGCACGAGCTGGAGGTGGTAGTCGTGGATCCACACGCTGTCGCCGGGGCGCGCCACGCGCGCCGTCAGCCGGGCGAACCGCGCGTTGACCTGCACGTACGGCTCCCACCACTCATGCTTGAACTCGGGCTGGCGGATCGCGTCGTGGTAGAGCGGCCAGAACGTGCGGTTGCTCATCCGGTTGTAATAGTCGTCGACCTCGTGCTGGCTGAGGCGGATGGGGTGCAGCCGCAGACCCTCCTGCTCGATCGTGCGCATCGAGCCCGCGGCCCCGCCGCCCTCGCCCTCGTCGGCGACGCCGGTCCAGCCGATCCACGCGCCGCCGCGTTCGGCGCCGGCGTCGGGCTTGCGGTCCGGCGCGGGCGGCGAGCCGTTGCTGGTCGGCCGGTCGTCGGCCCGTCCGGTCTGCGCGGCCTCGCGGCGTCGCTGCAGGAGGGGCAGGAGCGCCGAGACGAGCCCGCCGTCGGCACGCACCCACCGCGTGACGCCGCGCTCGACGAGGCGTTTGACGGGCAGGCGGTTGGCGACGACGATGAGCCGGCCGCGTCGGCCGCCCTGCGGCGGCGGGGCTGCCCGTAAAGGTTGTGCCGTAGCGGCCACCATACCGGTGGTATCTTCTGGCCGCTTTTGTGCCGCGGCAACCTTTTGCCGCGCGGGAATCCTCTTAAATGTTCTTCACTGTGCGTGCACGATCACCGCGAGCGGATGCTCGATCGCTCGCGAGTTGCCGCCGCATGCGTTCGTTGATTCATCGTATAAAAAAAGGCCAGAATGCGCGCAGAACGATCGACGCGCTCCTCCTTGCGTTGACGCGTTACTGCACCGCCCCCTTGGTGAGGCGCATGAACGCCGTCTCGAGGTTGACGGCTTCCTCGGTGAAGAGCGTCACGCGGAAGCCGTTGTTGACCAAAAGGTTCGGTACGTCCGTGACGTCCACCTTGGCTTCGGCGTTGAAGGCCAGGTGGATGACCCGGCCGTCGCCGCTGACCGAGCGCGAGCCGGGGGCCGGCTCGGCGAGCGTCACCTTCGACACGCCCGGCATGTGCTGGAGCACCTTGGCCGCCTGCTCCGTCCGGTCGGCGACCGCGACGTGGACGACCTGCCCGACGCGGGCCCGCTGCATCGCGGTGTTGACGCTGCCGGAAAAGAGCAACTGCCCGCGTTCGATGATGCCGACGGTGTTGCACAGCTCGCCCAGCTCGGGCAGGATGTGGCTCGAGATGATGATCGTCTTGCCCATCCGCTTGAGCTCTTTGAGCAGCTCGCGGATCTCGATCCGCGCCCGCGGGTCGAGCCCCGAGGCCGGCTCGTCCATCAGCAGGACCTTGGGGTCGTGCAGCAGCACGCGGGCGATCGAGAGGCGCTGCTGCATGCCGCGTGAGAGCGAGTTGACCTCGGCCGTCGCCTTGTAGTTGAGGTCGGTCAGGTCGAGCACGTCGCCGACGACCTTTCGGCGTTGATCGCCGTGGATGCCGTAGCAGGCCGCGAAGAACTCGAGGTACTCCGTCACGACCATGTCCTCGTACGCGCCCATGAAGTCGGGGACGTAGCCGATGAGCGGGCGGATCTGCCGGTTCTGGTAGCCGACGGTGAGCCCGTCGATCATCGCCTGCCCCGACGACGGCTTGAGGAGCGTCGCGAGGATTTTGATGGTGGTGGTCTTCCCTGCGCCGTTGGGGCCGATGAAGCCGAAGCAGTCGCCCTGCTCGATGGTGAGGTTGAGCGAGTCGAGCGCGACGAGGTCGCCGTAGCGCTTGGTCAGGTTGATCGTCTCGATCATCGGCATGAGTGGAGAACTCCGGTTGGCGGCGAAAACCAGTCCCTCGTCTTAGGTGGGGCGGGCGTCCCGCCCGCCCACCGGCGATCTCTGAGCTTTTCGTAGGGCGGGCGAGGCGCCCGCCCCACCCAAGGCAAACGCAAACACGTCACTGCGAACTCGGCTCCTCCTCATCAAGCCTCTCCGCCCCCGCCCCGACATACGCCGGCGGGTTGGGCGGCAGCGGATAGATCCAGCGCACGATCGTCCGCCCGCCGTTGATGCGCCCCCGCACGTCCTCGCCGTCCACGCCCAGCGGCACCGGCCCCGGCGTGTCGTTCATCACGCCGAGCACGATGATGCACGGCTGCGTGATCCACCGCGACAGGTCCAGCCCGTAGCCGAGCGTGCGCACCGCGCCCGGGTCGCCGTCGTTGCCGAGCGGCTGGGAGAGCACGTTGAAGAACGACAACCCCAACATCTCGTCCTTGACCGAACCCGCCGAGCCGGCGCTGGACGTGTTGAAGCCGTAGCCGCTCGGCTTTTCGCGCCCCAGCACGTCGTCGAGCGCCTTGTTCAGCCCGTTGATGGCCTTGCTCTCCGCGGGGATCGCGGTTTCGAGGTCGAGCCGATCGCCGGCCTTCCACGGCGCGGGCATCTTGCCACAGTACGTGATCGCCGGCATGCTCTCAGGCGACTGCCGCGGGTTCTGCTGCTGCACGACCAGCACGACCGTCACGTCGTGCAGCTCGCCGGGCAGGTCGTGCACGAGGTCGCCCCGCACGCGGAACGCCCGCGTCAGCGAGCCGAGGGCTTTGGGCCGCTCAACGAGCGCGATCTCTCGCCCCATCGCGACGTCCGCGGCCGCCGCTTCCTCGCCGAGTTCCGCGACCGGGTGGATCATCCCCCAACCATTCGGGATCGCGCCCATCCAGTCGGCCGTGACCTGCTTGACGGTCGAGCGCGTCGGCACGGTGATGGCGCTGGGGCGGCGGCAGTCGACCGCGTACGCCCGCGCATCGGGGAACGCCTTGCCGACACCACCGCCGCCCGCGCTCACGCCGCCGATGTCGAAGGCGTCGCGCCCCGGGTCCATCGCGGCGATCAGGTCCGCCGAGTCCTGCCTTCCGTTTCCGGCGCCCGCCGAGTCCTGCGGCATGACGGCGATGGTCCGGTCGCCGTAGGTCGGCAGGAAGATCGTCGCCCACTCGCGGGCGCGCTGCCCTTCCTGGCCGTAGACGTGGTCGAGCACGGTCAGGTGCCGCCCTTCGATGTGGCGGATGCGGATCAGCCCGGCCCCGCCCCAGGCGATCGCCGTGAAGAGCGCCGCGACGCCGACGAACGCGAGCCACGCGTGCTGCTTGCGGTTCTTCTTCGACAGGTAGGCGTACGACCCGAGCCCGGCGACGAACCAGTACGCGGCGAAGACGACGATCGCCAGCAGCAGCCCGGCCGCGGCCTGCCCGGATTTCTGGATCGTCGGGTCGATCATGTCGTCGAGGTTGGTCGCCACGCGGGCGAACGACTTGGCCTGTGCGGCGTTGGCCGCCGCCGCCGCGTCCTGCGAGGTCGATTGCCTAGGCAGCTCGAGCAGGTAGCGCCGGCCGAGCACGCGGTGCCAGAAGACGTCGGCGCGCAGGGCGCTCGACGCCGCCAGGGCCGTCTGCGCCAGGTCGATCCCGATGACGCTCACCGCGCCGTGCCCGTAGAGCTTGCGCACGACGATCACGCCGCCCTCGCTGCCGGCAGTTTCGTCGCCGCTCGGCCCGACCAGGATCGGCATCGCGTCGTACGGCCCGGCCGAGGGCGTAGCGCGGAACTCGTGCACCACCGCGCCGCGCGGGAGCGTCGGCGTCACGCTCGACCGCAGCGGCGGCCGCGTGAGCAGCGACGAATACCCGTTCAGGTCGACATTCTCGTGCCGGATCGGCGCGACGCTCGGCATCAGATCGGCCAGCGGGTTGTTTCCTCTCCCACCCCCTGCCGCACCGCTTGAACCCGTCAGCCAGGTCTGCCCGACCGACGGCAGCACGACCACCAGGTGCCCGCCGCGGCGCACCCACTCGCGGAGCGCATCGGCCTGCGCCTGGCTGAGCCGTGACGGCTGGTATTCCAGCGACGAGCCCGTCCACACGATCGACTCGAACTGCGCCAGCCCCTGCCAGCGGTCCGGCAGGCCGGCGGGCGAGGGCGACAGGCCGCCCACCACGTCGGTCAGCTCGTGCCCCGTCGGCGAAAAGCCGCTCCCGCCCCAGCCGCCGCCTCCCCCCGCACTCCCGAGAAACCGCGCGTACTGCCCCAGCCCGGCCTCGGAGCGCCCGACGACGCCCAGGAGCCCGACGCCGGGCCCGAAGCGGTTGCGGTTGGGCACGGCCTCGATCTTGCCGAGCTGACGCCCGGCCGTCAGGCGCGTCGCCGATTCTTCGGAGCCGTCCCCGCCTCCGCCCACACCGACGCGCTCCGCGGCTTCGTGCACGCTCACCGTCACCGCCGCCCCGACCTGGTCGAAGGGCAGCCACGCGTAGAGCCACACGCTCTGCCGAACGCCGGGGTTGGCCGTCACCGCCCGCTCGTACTGCACCGTGTCGCGGTCCGGGTCGGGCAGGGTCAGCCGAAAGACCAGGTCACGCGGCTTGTCGGCCGCGTCGTCCGAAAACTCCACCAGCACGCCGATCCACCCGCCGCCCCGGCAGATGTTCCCCACGCCGAACTGCGAGACCTTCAGCGAGACCTGCTGCCACCCCGCTCCCCCCCCCCCATTCGCACCACCCACTTCGACGCCGCCCGCCGCCGCCCCGTCGCCATCCGCCTGAGCGAAGGCCGGTAGCGCCGAAAGCAGGCAGGCGACGACCCAGGCCGCCGCGCGCAGCCGCGGATAATTGATCAGAGCCAGGGATCGAACCAGTCGAGTCACGCGGCGATTGTAACGCACGGTTCGGTCTTCGGTTGTGCGTGGATAACCGGGCATCGTTGCCGTCTTCTCCGTGCATACGGCTTGAGTCTGCGGCGTGTTCTGCCGATGCACCCGATGTGGTGACCTTCTC
Organism: uncultured Phycisphaeraceae bacterium; assembly: GCA_964652945.1. GTDB lineage: Bacteria > Planctomycetota > Phycisphaerae > Phycisphaerales > UBA1924 > CAZZDW01. The sequence continues at coordinate 2,071 of CAZZDW010000015.1, read as the reverse complement.
TACGGAAGTCTGGGGCCTGCTGTTGCTGGTCGCGATGGGCGGCGGGCTCGCCGTCCTGTGGACCGTCGCCCGCGCCTACGAAGACGAACGCAAGGTCGACGACCTCAAGACCCGCGTCGCCGAGTTGCGTGCAACCTACGCACGGCGGATCGCCGAGATGCACGCCCGCGAAGTCGGCGAGACCGTCGACGATGGCGAGGTGATCGAAGTCGACGAGGTCCCCGACGAAGCGCCCGCCCAACAGGCGGCGTGAACCGTTCTCAATTCTTGCCCTTTGGTGGCACCGGTCTCCAGACCGGTGCGCGGGTGATCTTCAACACTGCGCTCGATGGTTGTGACTGAGAACGTGCATGTAAGGGCGTCCGCAACATGGATTTTTTCGCTGAGGTGTGGCCTTTGTTTCAAGTTCGCCCACGCACCGGTCTGGAGACCGGTGCCACCAAGACACCTTTTCTTATGCAAGCCGCTCCGGCTGCATCGCTACAAGTTGTTCCAGCAGCAGCGCGTGCGAGCGTGCGCCCTTGCGGAAGCACTCGATCTCGAACTTTTCGTTGGGTGAGTGGACGCGGTCGTCGCCGAGCCCGAAGCCCATGAAGATCGTGTCGAGCCCGGCGATCGCCTTGAGCATCCCGGCGACCGGGATCGAGCCGCCCGTCTTGATGAGCGCCGGCCTGACGCCCGTCGCCGCCTCGACCGCCTCGTTCACTGCCGTGAGGTACGGCGAATCGGTCGAAACCGTCGCCGGGTGCCCGCCGGAGTGGTCGATCAGCTCCCACCGGCAGCCGACCGGCGTGCGTTCGTTGAGCCACGCGAAGAACGACTCGCAGATCGCGTGCGGGTCCTGGTCCGCGACAAGGCGGAAGGAGACCTTCGCCCCGGCGTAGGACGGGATGACGGTTTTGGCCCCTTTGCCCGAGTAGCCGCCGAAGAGCCCGTTGATGTCGCACGTGGGCCGCCCCCACTCGCGCTCGAGGGCGGTGTACCCGGCCTCGCCGACGTCGGCCTCGGGGGGCAGGCCGATGCGCTGCAGCGCCGCGGCGGTATCGACTTTGAGCGCGGCCCACGCCGCACGCTCGGCGTCGGCGATCGGGCGCACCGCGTCGTAGAAGCCGGGGATCGTGACGCGGCGCTGCTCGTCCCAGAGCTGCGCGAGCACCTTGACCAGCTCGTTGTTGGGGTTGGGGCACTTGCCGCCCCAGCTTCCCGAGTGCAGGTCCTGGTCCGCGGCGTGGAGGATGACTTCGGTGTACGTCAGGCCGCGCACGCCGTAGGTGATCGCCGGGTGGTCGCGGTCGAGCATCCCCGTGTCGGAGATCAGACAAAAATCGCACGCCGTGAACTGCCCGGCCTTCTCGCGGAGGAACCGTTCGAGGTTGGCCGAGCCGGATTCTTCCTCGCCTTCGAGGAGGACGGTGAACCGCGCGCCCCCGGCCGGCTTGCCGGTGGTCTCGTACGCCGCGCGGAGCGCTTCGAGGAACATCATGACCTGGCCCTTGTCGTCGCAGGCCCCGCGCGCGACGACGCGCCGGCCGCCGGCCTCACCCGCTTCCGCCTCGCGGATCACCGGCTCGAAGGGGCCGGAGTGCCACAGCTCCACCGGGTCGGCCGGTTGCACGTCGTAGTGCCCGTAAAACAGCACGTGCGGCCCGACCCCGCTGGCGCTCGCCGTCGTCATCACGCGGCTCGGCGAACCGGGCCGTTCACCCGGCGTGTAGCCCATGACGATCGGCCGCCCGCTGCCTTTGCCGTCCGGGCCGAGGTCGCCGGTCTCTTCGATGACGGCGACGAGCCCGGCCTCGCGCAGCCGCTGGGCGGCCCACTCGGCGGCCCTGCGGCACTCGCCCGCGTACGCCGGGTCCGTCGAAACGCTCGGGATCCTCAGCCAGTCGCACAGGCGTTCGAGCGAGGCGGGTTCGTTCTTCTCGAGCCAGGCGAGCGCGGGGTAGTCGTTCATGCGTGAGGGTAGGATCGCAACACGTTCCCACGAAAAACTCTTTGAACCACAGAGATCACGGAGATCGGAACTGTTGCCCGAATCGCGCAACCGTTCCTTGAAGGATAGCGTATCGGC